>QMRG01000023.1 GCA_003649235.1 Thermoprotei archaeon
GTCCAGTAGTAGCTCCAGGGATCCCAGGCGGGGAAAAGAGGATAAACTATAGTAGCTATAAGTCTAATACATAGAAAACCTATGACAACTAGCGAAAATGCTAATTTCTTAAGCGAGTATTCGTTCCTCATCCCGTACAACTCGTGCAAAGTTCAAATCTATAGGTTTCAGCATTATTACAGCTGTATCATTTTCAAGTTTAAAGTTAACCATGAGATTTTTCTTCAATATCTTTGTTGCTAATACAGCTATAGCGGAGGTTAGTGGACAACCTAAGTAGCTGTAAGTTTTAGGCGCTGTTCTGTTTAAATATCTATGTAGTTTAAGAGTTATTGGCTTTCTAATTTTGAAAATTATGGATTCATCAGTTATATTATATTCAAATTTCTTAGCCAGCTTCTTCTTTTGAAGCACCCTATTCAGCTTAGATAAGATTTCTTCTATTTTTAATCCATTTGACAAGTTAAGACTTTTCTCTATTTCTTCTGCTAAATCTCCGCCTATCGCGTCTAGGAGAATTCTGATTTCATGCGACGACTTGCCGGTTATCATTATTCCTACTTTATCTTCGAAAGATATGTAAAATGCCTGAGAACTTGTTGTCGAGGATAATATTTTCTCTAAATTAGAGGCATAACCTACAATTACTTTCTCATAAAATTTTTCTAAATTATTATTCTCAGATAGTGGTGTAGCTATTATTGCTAAACTTTGAAAGAGTAATGTTCCTCCAACTATGCTCATCATAACTCCTTGATAATTAATCCCATAGTAGAGGAGAATTAATGCAACTAAAAGAGAAGCACCTGACAGTGCTATGTATCTGTTTTTTCTCATACTATTCCAACTTTTTTGAAACTTTCTTATTTACAATGTTATACAAAGAATTCACTATAAAAATCTGTCGTCTATCATATATTATAAAACATAAGCAATTTTTAATATTTCGAAAAATTCAAACTATTTATTTTTAGTTAACATAGAAATTAACCTTATTTAATGTAGAATTTTTTCTTAATTTTAATTTTTTAATCTCTTTAAATAACCAATATTGACAGAAGAAATTTTATACCACTTCGTTATATGTCAGTTTGGCGTATCATGGAGAAAATGCTTAAAAGCAGGTACTTTGACGTTTTACTTTCTTCAATTATAGTTTTAGCAATAATAGCCTATACTATATTTCAAAATCTAGCAGCTCAACAGGCTATAGTGATATATGTGCTGGACAATAATATGAAAGCCATCGATTATCCACATACAATATTTTGGAATAGAAACAGCAGTTTATCCTTTTACATAGGAGTAGAGAACAAGCGATGGACACCTATTGATGCATATCTCATGGTAAAATTAGCTAGTAATAAGTCGTGGAATCGAGGAGTCGAACCGTGTCCTGCACGATCGTTACTCAAAATTCCCATATCTCTGAACAATGGAGAATCGAGAATAATACCTCTAAAAATAGATATACTTGAAGTTATAGCGAAAAATAGAGAACTCATTGTTACTAAAGTTAATGTAAACGGTAATGAAGCATTAGTATATTTACCGGTAGGAGAAGATGATTATCTATCGATTATCGTAGAATTGTGGTCAAATAATGAGTTTACAGGACAGTGGGTTGAATTGAAGCTTCGTTTAAAACAGGTCAAACCATGATACCGAGAGTAGCTGCTGATGTTACACGTAAAGAAATTACTGAAATTCTAAAAGCATTAGCCAAAAACTCCTCTGAACTTATCAGCGACTTGGAAAAAAGTTTCCGTTTCCAACTAGGTTTTAAAAAATCTTTCTTTTTAAACTCTGGCACTGCTGCGCTATATCTGGCTTTAAAATCTATAGGTGTTGAAGGACGAGAAGTTATCATTCCTGCCTATACCTGCGGTGCTGTGGTTGAAGCCGTGCTGTTAGCTGACGGTATTCCAGTTTTTGTAGATGTAGATGCTAGCACTTTTAACATTAGCTTAGAAGATTTAAAGAGAAAACTTTCCGACCATACAAAAGTAGTTATAGCCGTTGATTTATTCGGTAATCCAGTAGATTACTATGCGTTAAGAGAGATTTTAGAATCATATGATGTTTACCTTATAGATGATGCGGCTCAAGCCTTAGGCGCTAAATATGATAATAAATATCTCGGGTCTTTTGGAGATTTTGCTATCTTTAGCTTTGGATTGGGTAAAGGCGTGACTGGCGGTGGAGGAGGAGCGTTAATAGTAAATAATAATGATATTTTAGATAAAGTTGAAGAATTTTATAGTCAGCTTAGAGAACCAAGTAGTTTTGAAAATGTTAAAGTATTGTATAAGATATTATCCATGTTCCTATTTTCGAGAAAAAAATTATATGGTTTTATTAGAGAACGGGTAGAAAGGTTAACTGTTCATGAGGATCAAGAGCTCGTTAATAGAATTTTAAAGTTATTTTCTGGAGATAGTATTGTTAAGGATAAGAGAATTAAAAGTTTCAGTAAAATTTCTAAGTTTTCAGCAGCTGCAGTTTTAGGTCAGATTGCTAGATTAGATTGTATTGTAAATAGGCGTAGAGTACATGCCAAGTATCTTCTATCAAATCTGAATTTTGAACGCATTAAAGTTCAAGAATGCCCGAAATTGGGAGAACATGCTTATTCACGTTTTGGAATAGTGTTAAAATGCTCTAGTAGAAAAACTGTTAGGGAAAGGATGATTATTGAAGGTATAGATGTTGAAGAAATGTACAGTTATATGCTTAAAATTTATGAGTATGTGAACTATATGCCTCCTAATGCGACCATGCTGTGTAAAAACATTTTATGCTTGCCTATTCACGGGAGATTAGAATTAGAAGATTTAGATTTTATAGCAGCTACGTTTAACCGCGTAATAGGTTCTCATAAATCTTAACTATATCTCCCGCTACCTTGTCCCATGAAAAAGTTTTCTTTAGAAGCTCTCTACCTTTCTCTACCAAGGAAAAGACTTTTTTAGGATTTTCTAAAAGTTCTCTTATCGCGCTCGCCAATTCTGCAACATCTCCAGGAGGAACGAGTAAAGCCGAATTGCTGAAATATTCGGCTATTTCAGGTATCTTAAAAGCCACGACTGGCTTTCCGTATAGATATGCTTCAAGGACAACGGTTGGGACACCTTCTACGAGAGAAGGCAAAGCAAACACGTCAGTAGTTTTATAGGCTTTCAGTAATTCTTCTCTAGGTACTCGGCCGAGGAAAATAACGTTTTCTTGAAGTTTAAGCTCTTTAACGAGTTTTTCACACTTCTTTTTGAATTTCCCTTCTCCGATCACCAATAGTTTAATTTTTAGATTTTCTCTCACAAGGTCGATGGCTTTTATCAGTAGGTTTAAACCTTTACGTTTTATGATAGCCCCTACGTATAAGACTACCTTCCATCCGTCTAAACCGTATTTTTCAATAAAATCGTAATAATCTATATTAGTCTCATAATCTGCTGGATCTATGGCGTTTGGCACGATTTCTATATTTTCTTTTTTAATTCCTAGCTTTTCTATAAATTTCGCATCGTTTCTCGATAAAGCTATAACTCTGTCTGCGCTTTTTAGACTCCATTTACCTAAGGTCCTATTGTAAATATGCATGACTAGGGCTTCGAGAACGCTCTCAGGATAGAATAACCCATGAGAATGTACTATGAGCGCCTTTTTATGTTTTCGCTTGGCTAGAGCCACTATATTAGTTGTAAAGGCATGTTCGTCGTGAGCGTGTATTATGTCAAATCTCTTCATGTAATCTATTTCGTTTAAGAGACTAAAAGCTAGAGGATTTCTCATAACTACTATTCCAGGTTTAACTCTTCTAACTTGATATGGTAGATTCAGTTGAGCGTTTAGAGGTATAGCTGTAGTCAATACTCCCACTTCGAAACCCGCTTCGTAAAGTCTATTTGAGAGTTTGTAGGCGAAGTTTTCCATCCCACCTACGTGTGGAGGAAAGTAGGGAGTTACCATTAGAATTTTCAAAGAGCTATACCTCCTATCAAGTGTGAACCTATAATATTCGTTACTTTAAGAGGTAATCTTCTCCAAAGCCGTGATAATAGCAGATATTTACGTTGATGAGGGTCTGGAGGTATGACTCTCTTTGATGGAGAATATACCATATGGTAGATCTTCCTCTCATCTCCGCCCCATTTTTTCTTAAAGAAGTATATGCCAGTATTCTCTCGAGTTCTTCCAAAATCGAATATTTTGAAATTTCCATCTGAAAGTTCTTCAATTATATTCCATAAAAGCAGGTATGAAGCATTAAACTTTCTGTACTTTCTTAATGCTATGTTTTGCCAAAAATTAGCCCATTTATCTCCTAGTAGCACGACAATGGCGCCTATAGGCTTGTCATCTACTAGCGCTAAATCTATTAAAAGTTTATCTCCTAGGAAATTTCTCAAATTCTCATATAGTTTGAATGAATGAGGGGGGCTTCCAAGTTCTCTAGCCCCTATCAGATATAGATTATAATAGAATTGTTTTAAATCTTCCAGACTTTCAACACGTTTTAATTCAACCCTATTTTTAAGAGCGTATCTTATTGAATTTCTAATTTTCTTACCAAGTTTGTTCCATAAAACCTTGCTCGATTCCTCTATATTTAAAAGGAATGTCCTATAGACAACGGCTTCAGCAAAACCTGCTTCTTTAAAAGCTTTAAATGTTTCAGTTTTCCAATCAGGTATTCGAGCTTCTAGATATTCAACATTAGTATTTTCAATTAATAACTGGAATTTTTCAGAATAAACATTAGGTGTTAGTTTCCCATAATCGCTGAATGGTAAAGAAATTAGTCTATCACCAAAGATGAAGCTTTTAACGTGTAGAAACACGGAGTTATCAACAATATACTTTGTATAGTTATAAGAGCAAGAGATAGCACTTATCCAGGCATCGGTTTCGAAAATCGTTTTACTCAATATTCCAACCTCTAATGTAATTTATAGCCGACGTAAATTGAAATCTTTTTAAAAGATTTTCGACTTTTTTCAAGGTTTCCTTCGTTTTATATGTGAATAGCTTCTCTTTAAACATTGATAGTTTAAGTTTAGGAGGCGAAGGATCTACTTCTCTTGGATGAATATAAATTACTGTTGGATTGTTAGACGCGTTGAACTTCTCTATGGCTTTAAAGATTATCCTCTCGGGAAGGAATCTTAGGTATATTCCTCCCGCTGCTGGAATATTGAAAGTTAAGAACCTATACGTTAATAAGGGAAATTCGATTATTCCAGAGTCAGATTTTCTAGTTATATCAGTACTTTTTATGAAATAAGGTGTTCGTGGAGCTTTAGGCTCTCCGTAGACAGGATTCCATATAGGAAATATGCTAGAATCATAGAGGAAATTTTCCCTTTCGAGTACTTCTATGGCCCACGAAGTTTTTCTGTTTAATGAGAAGAGAGGTGCTCTAAATCCATAGATTCCCACGTTAAAGTTTTCTTTCATGAGTTTTCTAAATCTTCTTATTTCCTCTTCTAATCGTTCCCTACTATGATCCCAGAGTGGAGTATGATGATAAGTGTGAAAGCCTATTTCATGTCCATGTTTTAGGATTTTTCTGATTAACGAAGGATAATTCTCGGCAAGCTCTCCAACAATAAAAAATGTTGCTTTAACATCATAGTCTTGAAGAACATCTAATATAAGGCCCGTATTTTCTTCTAATCGCTCAGGCACTTCATCCTCTGAGTTTAGGTAATGAATATGTCTCCAATCCTCTAAATCTACTGTAAAGATGTTAATCAAGAAGCTTTACCTCTCGTAAAGTATAGGAGTAACCTATATCCATAAGCGACGAGAGTAACTGCACATGCTACTTTTGTAAAAAACTGATATGGGAGAAGAATTCCCATAACATCTATCAGATAACCTGATAGTACTATTATTGAGATACTTATAGCCATGCTATAGGCCCATTCTTCAAATCCGAATCTATCCTTATTAAAAAAATTCTTTACTATAGAGTAGCCAGGTATGAAAAGTAAGGTTGGGAAAGCGAGTAACAATCTTAAGATAATCCAGGGAAAACCCGTTGGATTGTATAGTGCTAATAATAGGGTTGTTATAGGGGTTACTACTATTGCTGCGTCTATTTTATTCAAGTCCTCCTCACGCTTGTTTAAGATGATAGCAACCTTTTTATACTTTTTCACCTCTTATAAGTCTATCGCGTGGGTATGTGTGGATAATGGAAGTTGTATTTTTCCTATTAGATGGATGTAGACCGGATAAGTTGAAAGAAGCAAACACTCCTAACATAGATGAATTAAAAGAGAATGGCACTGTTGTCTTACGGTGTAGAACTGTATATCCTTCCCTAACGGCTGTTGGGCATATGTCTATACTAACTGGATGTTATCCAGAAAAGACGGGAATTATAACACATTTCTATTGGAATTGGAATGAAAGGAAGTTTCATGAAATCTTTAGCGATGAGTACTGCCAAGCAAAAACAATATTTGAAATCTTATCAGATGCAGGACTTTCAGGCGGAGTTTATGGTGCCTATTTCAGGCGTGGTGCTAAAGATTCTCTTAAAAAGAGGATGTTGAAGAAAGCTGCTGGTTTTGTATCTGAACACATGAATTTTATTATGAATTACTTAGTTAGACATCCTAGTCTTTATAAAAAGCTTAGAACTAGAGTGGTAGGAGCGTTCGACGAATTTATTAGAGACTATAAGGATAAAAAACATTCATTCTATTATATGATGTTCAATGATACGGATAAAGCTGGGCATAAATATGGATCTGATTCAAAAGAATATCTAGAGACTATTGAGAGGTTAGACGAGAGAATAGGAGAATTCCTAACTTTGGCAAAGAAACTTGGAAGAAAGACGGTAGTGGTAGTATCTGCAGATCACGGACATATACCTTTACGCTCTAAAATCAGTATAGAAAAGCTAGATTTAAGCGATGCAGGTTACGAGATAGAAGACGTGGAGTACGTCTCTGCCGCCGCTTTAATACATTATAAAGGCGAAAAGGGAGATTCTATACACGCCGCGGTAGTTTCGAGGCATGTACAGTTTTGGTTTGAAAATAAAACTCGAGTAGAAACAGTCGCTGATGTACTTTCACAAAGAAGAGAGTTTGAGGATGTAAGAACTAAAGATCGGCTTGACGAGTATAGGCTAGTTAATGAAAGAACGGGAGACTTGGCTCTTGCAGTCTCAAATGGTTATGGTTTCGATTTTCTGCCTATAGGAGAAAAAGGAGATCATGGTGGGTTAAGCATAGAAGAGATGTACGTGCCTTTAATTTTCGGAGGAGGAGGCGTAAAAGCCCAGATTTTAAAAGAAGGTAGAGTTGTAGATATAACACCTACGATTCTAAAATTGTTAGGAATAGATTATCCCTATGTTCAAGGGCGATCGCTTATATAATACATTATATTATAATATAATGTATTATATTTCTCTGCGATTTTATTCCAACTATACTCCCTTTCTATTTTTTCTCTAGAATTTAAACCTAGTTTCTTAGCTATATCCTCGTTTTTTAATAGATATAATATTTTCTCAGCAAGTTCTTTAACAGAGCCTGGAGTCACTAGCAACCCTTCTCGTCCATCACGTATAACTCGCCCTATATCGCCTATTCTAGAAGCTATCACTGGCTTGCCGGAAGCCATAGCTTCTAAAAGGCTTAAAGGTATGGACATAAGCGCGAATGCCTCAAGGTAAGGCAGTACTACTGTATCTGAAGCGGCGTAGACTTCTTCTATATCCTCTCTGATTCCAAGAATATGGAATTTCTCTTTTAGCCCGTATGCTTTAATTAAATTCTTTATCTTTTCGAGTCTTTTCTCTTCAAACTCGTATGTTCCCTTAGCCGTCATGATGAAAGATACTTGTTCGTATTTCTGAGCTATTACATTAGCCGCTTCTACGAATACCTCAGAACCTTTCCAAGGTGTTAGGTCTCCTGCCATAAAGACTATTTTATCATTTTCTATCCCAAGCTCTTCTCTGATTTTCCTTCCACTCCTTGATGGTTTGAAACGATTAACATCTACACCCAATGGTATGATGCTTGCTCGTTTTCTTACAGATGAAGGAAGAGAGCCATATATTGAATCAGATATGCATACTATATGGTCTACGGAAAAACTTAGAGTAGATGCGAAGAATCTGCTTTTAGCAATTTTCAAGAGCATATTCGTAACTGCATCATATTCTAGGGTTGTAGAATACGAGCCTATTTGAGAATATAGAGTGAATACTCGAGGAATGTTGCTACGTAACTCTGTGAAACCAAGTAGTGGATAGCTGCTATGGCCATGAACTAGATCTATTTCATGCTCCTTTACAATTCTTTGAAACATTCTAAAGGATTTTAATAGAAATTTTAAACTTCCATCGTTATAGCTACTACTCGAAGCTGTTGGGATTCTTATATATTTTATTCCATCTATGACCTCTTCTTTAGGTTCTCCTATAATGCCTTTTGTTAAGAAAGATATCTTGTGACCTTTTAGAATAAGTCTTTTAGCTAGTTCTTTTACACTATTCCTTAGACCTTCAACCCAGGGAGGGTTTAAGTTTAAGCCGTAAAATAATATGTGCATTTAACTTTCAGCTTTTCTATACTCACTATATTTGTAGTTCTCCATATTTTTATGGATTAGCCTAACGACTATCCTGCCTAAAGAGAAGAGAATCAAAGCAGCTATTGCTAGCATAAGCCCAGCGAAGAGAGCTGTCATCCCCAGCAGGGCTATTTCTATGCTAAAGTAGCGAGTTCTATTAAAGATATCGAGCAGGCGCATGAAGAAGTATACGCTTATAAAGAGTAGGATTGACGCTGGTATACCGAGGTAGAAAAGAGGTCTTCCTTCTGTTATATATACTATTATGCTTGTTATAACGGAAAGCGTGTGTTGTATAGGGTTATAAGTTGATGTATCTAAACTGTTATAGTGACACTTTATGGGAACCTCTTTTATTCTCAAGTTTTTACCGTTAACCTGCATTAAGATTTGAGAATCTACTCCTATGCCATCTGTAGTTATCCCTATAGTTTTTAAAGCCTTACGGTTGTATGCTCTAAAGCCGCTTTGAGTATCGGTTATATCTCTTCTAGTGGGAGTAGTGAACAGGTTTAGGATTTTATTCCCGATCTTCCGGTATAGTGGCATATCGTTGTTAGAAGATTTTTCTTTAAACCTAGAACCGATTACAACATCGGCCTCACCCTTTAGTATAGGAGTTACAAGCTTTTCTATCTCTCTGGGATCATGTTGACCATCAGCGTCTAGCGTTACTACGATCTTAGCTCCTCTCTTCAATGATTCTACAAAACCCGTTCTTAGAGCCGCGCCTTTGCCAAGATTAGTTTTATGTTTTAAAACTATTGCTCCACATTCTTTAGCCATTTCTGCCGTTAAATCGGTAGACCCGTCGTCTACTACTATTACTACGTCTCCCTGTTTAGTAGCTTGATGGACAACCCAGCATATAGTTTTTTCCTCGTTTAATGCAGGGATGACAATAAAAATTCCACGTTTACTTTTCTGATCCATTTTTTCACTTTGCATTTTCTTCTCGAAATAATTATTTTTAATATCACTCTCTATATACACTTTTACATTTTTAAACATTTTGTTCAATAATAAAAGTATAATATTATTACAGTGAAAATATTTGCATTAAATGGGTTGTTATTATCCGAAAAAGATTTTTCTTTCACGGAAGATGGTATATAAAGTCAAGAATACAGATAGGAAAACGAGAGTCGCTATTGCCATCGCCAACTGGTAGCTAGTTTCTACAAGTTCGGAGTATTTTTCTTCTAAACTCTGATGTTCGCTTAATAGAGTTTTATATTCTTCCTCAAGTTGAGAATATTTAGAGCTTAACTCTTCATATTTCATTTCCCAGTATCCGACTTTCGTAATTATCTTAGTTTTTAGATTTCCATCGACTAATATCGTTTGCTCTCCTACCTTAGCTCCCCAGTATATAACCTCTACTTTATATTCTCCTGGTGGTATTCCGGTAAAAGTGGCTATTCCATTAAGATCGCTTCTAGCCGAATAGTTTAACGGTAAAGTGACTCCGGTCAATAAAATATACGCCTGAGATAACGGATTTTCTTTACTGTCTACAACTTCAACATCAACATTCCATGCAGCTATTATTAGATATACTTCAAAGTCGCCACTTACATCCGAAATCAATATTTCCGCTTTATAGTACTTACCGGCATCCGTTATATTGAACGCGCTGTAACTCTGCCTGCTTAAAAGCAGTATAGAAGACTGAGGAGACGCGTTATATATTTCGTAAATGGCTTTATCGATATATATTTTTAAATGGCCACTGGATGCTCCGCTAAGTCTAGCTGATAACATTCCCTTCTCTAATTTAAAATCAATAATCGAGATATTGGATATGAAGAATATTTTAGCTTTTATACCTTCGGCTTCAACTTCAGCTTTTTTTAACGATTCAACAATCTCAAACAACCTAGTAGTGGATGTGCCAGCGTATGCATCATTCCCTTTCCACTCAGCTGATAGTAAACAGCTCGAAACTTGGGGAGTCCAAGTAAATGAATATTTCCCATTTTCTCCAGTTCTTAATTCGACTACTTTTGTCCAAGTTTTTCCACTATTAATGCTCATTTTAATAGTTATTTCTTCGTTTTCTAACGGAGGCGTTAGAAAGCCATATATTTCAACTTTCTCGCCTTTAACGCCTACAGGCGGATCGAAGAATAATGTTAATTGACTATGCTTCTTGAAAACAGTAAAGGTCGTGTTGACCATGCACTGCTTATACAACTCAGTGCCGTTCCAAAAGACCGACACCGTCCATACACCACTTACATTGACTTCAAACGTATACTCGTAAAAACCAGCTTCCTCAGTAACTATCTCCCTTCTTATAGTTTCTTGTGAATTCTCAATAATGAGGCTCAGAGTTTGATTTTCTAATGGTGGATATAAGGATCCGTTTATAGTTACTGATGCGAATATCTCCGGCTTTGAAGGATAAATGTTTAGTGTTAGGTTAGAATGTTTTCTTTCAACAACTATTTTTAATACATTGCTTTGAGTAGAGGCGTATTCATGGTCTCCAGGCCATAATGCTTTTACCCTCCATTCGCCCTCAATATCAAGCCTTAATGTATGAGAAAGTAATCCTTTCTTCACTTCTACCTCAAACTTCAAATTGTCGCCTATGGGAGTCGTATAAAAGAGGTATATTTTCGTATCTTTTGCTGGTTCCAATTTTCCTTGTATTTCTACTACTTGACCAGGGAGTAATCGGGTAGCGTTAGCTGATATTGTAAGCCTTCCCTTAGGCTTTGAAGGCTTAACTACTTTAACTGAGACAGTATTGCTTGTAGAACCAAAGTATTTATCATTTCCATTCCATGTTGCTTTAAAACTGTAGGTTCCTTCGGTGTTTGCAGACCAAGTATAGGAGAATCTGCCGTTAGAATCTGTTTTCACGGTGGCTATCTGCGACCATCCTCCACCCGATGATTGAAGTATTTTTATCGAGATTCCTTGTAGTTTTGGATTGAGACTTCCTGTTAGGGTTACTTTTCCCCCTTTAGTTACAGATTTAGGATTAGCCGATAGAGATAGCGAACTCGACTCTTTAATATAGAAGGCTGCTGAACCAGTAACTCCGCCGTAGGATATCGTAACTACGGCTTTTCCAAGTGAAGTAGAGGATTTTATTACAAAGGAGAAAGAGAACTTCCCGCTTGAGTCGGTCGTTGCTTGATCGAAATCAATCCTACGCCCCGTAGAGTCTTTAGCCTCCCAAGTAAACGATACCGGGTACGAGCTGGCGCCGGAAATTTTCCCTGTTACCTTAACTGTTTCCCCTCTTTTATAGGCTCCTTTATTCGTAGAAACCGTAATTGATATAGCTGAAGCTATCTGAGATAAAAAGATTGACGTTAACAGGAAAGTTAACAGTAATGCTTTAGCTTTCATCCGCCCACCACCTCAAATGTTACCTGTACGGGATTGGAGAGAGGTACTCCTCCTCTTGAAGGCCAGTCGCTCCATATGTAGACCGTAGCTGTATAAGTTCCGAGAACATTTCCGACGGGGACGACGCCTACTATGAATTCCTGTTCTTCAGAAGGCTCTATTTTAGCTATTATTGATCCGTAGGCAATCATCTCTCCGGCAGGGTTCTTGACCTTTACTATTCCGATATACTTTAATGGGCTTGATAGAGAACTAGTACAGTTTATCACTACTTTAACCAGTACTAGTTCATAGAGCAGGAATTCGTTACTCTCATTACCGCTTTCGTCGAGAGTTTTTACTGATAAAATCGTTATAGGATAGCCTCCGCTCGTACTACTCATTAACGCCTCATAGACGACTTCCGCTAATCTATTCGAATCATCTAACTCTACGGTTACTGTTGAGGAGTCTATAAAGACTCCGTCTACTTTCCAACCTTTCAACGTATACTTAACACCATTACGTTCTACTTCTTGAGGCACCGTCAAAGTCACAGTATAAGGTGCTACGCTTTTAAGCTCGAACGGTGTAACGTTGAATCCTTCTATACTTCCAGTATAATTTATAGTTACGCCGTCTATTGGACTGCTAGTAACTGATAATACTAATATTTTTCCATAGACTGCTGATATTGACCTATAGGATGTCTCGTTGGTAACCTCTACAACTATTGGATTTTCCTGATAAATGGAGTTATCCAGCTTCCATCCTTTAAACACATATTTTACGCCATTATTGTTAACCATGTTTGGAGCTGAAAGTTCGACCGTAAACGGTGTTGTTCCGCTAATGGAAAATGGCGTCTTAGAAGCGCCTGTAAAATCGCCTGCATAGGCTATCTCCACGCCTTGAATAGGTTCACTATCTACTGAGAGGAAATAGCTTTGAGATGCAAAGCCGTAGATTCCAATAGGTTGAGTATGTGCTACTTTTATAAACCATAATCCGGTCGTTGTATTGTAGAAGACTGCATTGTCGCTATTCTTTAGTTCTTTTAGAGATGAAACTCTAGTAATTACTTCTCCCGTATCGAGTCTTTGCCAGAAGATGTTTTCGTTGGGCCAATATATAACAGTGAATGATGAATTATTGTCCGGGATTACGTGATAATAGAAGTTTTCCCCAGTGAATTCAGAAGCTACTGCTTTTCCCTCAGACCAAATTAAAGAAGGCATGTTGCCAGTTATTATGGCATAGAATTTTGCCTCATACTTATCTAGCCTAATCTTAGTTCCGTTCTCCACCAGGTTCCATGTTGAAATTTCTATAATAATCGGATTGGGGATATTGTACAAGGTTAGAGGAACTTCTCTAGGACCTGTACCCCAAGAATCCATTAGCATTACGAAGTAAACGTTGTTCTTCTTCCAGACAAATGTCCTGCCTACGTTATGTACTCTCGGCGCGTTTAGCTTGCCGGATAAGTAGAGGATAAGCCTAGTCCAGTACTCCTCGTAGGCGGATACGTTTCCTCCAGAAGGTTCGTAGAAAGGTTCCATAGTCCATCCGACGGCTAGGACTAAGCCATTTCCGTAGCGTCTCTCGTGTAGCAGGCTTATGTTATATCCAAGTGGCGTGGAATACTGAACTACAATATACCTATTTTGTCCAGGTCTATACTCCCACGATTTAGCCCAGGTTCCTCCATATTCGAAACCCATGCTACCTTCTAAACCTGCCGTTAGTGGATGCGGATTTTCGAAAACCGGCCATTCATCTCTAGACCTGGGCTCTATATCTTCTTCGGCGTTTACGAGCTCTTTTATGATCGCGGTTATCTGAGCTGCACCACTAGCTCTTCCCGCTTTTACATGTTTATAGAACGAGTGGGCTATGGCTAGCCTGCCTCCATTGCTAACCCAGGTCTTTAAAGATTCGAACGCCAGTGTGGCGTCTAAGTTTATAAACGGTGTGCTAGAGCTAGGCATGCCGTTATACGTCTGCCCTATATAGATTCCAAGATCATTGTGTGGTAAGCCTATGTAGGTTAAATAGTGCATATCTAATGGATATACGTAGACCTGGCCTAAATTGGTCCAAGATGTTTGAGCATACCTGTTTACATACGCTAGGTAATAGATTCCGCTTATGATGTACCTGTCTGGGCTAATTCCTAACAGTTTTTTAACTTTCGCGAAGAGAGAATGCCAGTATTCGTCAACTTCTATTATAGCCGCTTCCCATTCCGGTTTTATTTCGTAATTATTTGTCTGTGTCCACCAGAGTAGCATGGCTCCGTCTGGGTTAAATGCTAATCCATAGTTTGCTGATCGCTTATAGGCCAGGAAATCGTTTGCCGTTTTATCGGGATATATTAGGAAAGTAGTCATAGTTCCTAAAGATACGTTTGCCGGAGACCATATTGTGTCGGCCCATGATGCTGCATACATGTGGACGTTGCCTGCTTCTCTAGGATCTTCATTCACCTCGATGAAGTCTAGGTATTCCACCATGTATCCAACTCCTCTCTTCATATCGCTTGAACTAACGCCCCATACGAGCCCATACTTATGTGTGAGTTCTGCCTTCCTTCTAGCGTATTCTTTCAATATTAGATATCTCTCGTATTCTAGGATGTACTGAGCTTTGCTCGTCGTATTCCAAACTGGAAGCCACCAGGTATGACACCAATTGTCGAAGTTAAAATCTATCCCATATTTCCTCTCTATATAGCGTAAAAACTCCGGATGAGTTTCTAAAGCTTGAAATCCTCCATTGTTCTGCCACACTCCATCCAGTAGGTCGCTAAAGTTGCCTAGAAAACATTCCCAAGAGCGAAGCCAAACTTGAAGAGTATCCGGGAAGTATAGGCTTAAATAGCCTTCTCTGAACTCTAGTAAGTATAGATTGTACACTATACGTTTGTCGATTTTAGTATTGTATATCTTCAAATATTCTCCTGTCGCATTTACGAAGAGCTCATAATCAGCTCCGTAGCGCAGTCTATATGTAGAATTGCTTTCAAAGTCGGGCGGATCTACAGCTTTACCTTCTAAGACATAGTGTGTATCGTTATATAACCAGGTGAACTCGCTGGCGGGATAGTACTTGTAGAGGGAAGTTCTGCCATATACTGGTCCCACAGCTACGATCAACGTCCCATTTGGATAATATTCATAGGGTTTTCCGATAGAACTCGTATTCAGGAAAAACCTGTAAATCTTCACCATCTGTTTCTCAGGGTATTTAGTAGCATAATTTTGAACCCAGGGATTGTTTTCCGGCCCATAGCCACCATGGTGGTCCCATTGAGTTATCACAAGAAAACCAGCGTCTTTATACTGCCTGAGTATGTTTCTAGCTCTATCTATATCCTTCCACCAGAACCATTCACCACTGAAGCTGACGAATACTCCATCGACTTTAAGCCTTTTAAGAATAGGTATCCAGTATGATGGTTCATAGTTTGGATTTTGGTATGGATCCGTGGGAACAGTCATCCATACTGTTCCCGTCATTTTAGCTTTAAACGGTAATTTTGCTTGAACTGTTATTGTTTGCTGTTGCCCGCCAGCGAGTAGTTGAAGTACGGGAATTAGTATCATGGCTAGAATTATAAACGTCTTAATTTTTTCCTTTTTGCATAAAATGCCTCTGTCATTTCTCTTCATCGATTTTTCAATTTGCTTTTTCTTATTTTAGCCTTATTCTCGACAATTAACTTCGCTTTTTCGACCTTTAGTCGATACATTTAGCCAACTAGCCTATGCAATAAAATATTAATTCCTATTGACCATTATGAACTAAATAAATTTTGCTAGAGTATCAAGTAAATTGGAAAAAATAATTAAATAATGCCAATAATATCTTCCATATGTCTTTCTTATAAATGATCGACAACTTGGAAATTATTGACTTGAAACATTTATGTTCACAATTATAGGAGATTTTGAATTAGTGAATCATACTATTATAACTTTATGTAGAATCGTCAAAATATTTTTTAAAAACTTTGGAGAAGATTTTTCTATAAACTCGAGTTCCTCTTTTGAAATAGCATTGGAAAACAAGGCTAAATTTAAATAAAGTACTAGACACGGAATCAAAGTTAGTAATGCAATATAGAGCCCGCTAAACAATCTTGCTAAATACAATATTAAAGATAAAAACGAACCTATTATGATAGATTTTATCATGGCAGTAAAATCTATCTTCATGATATTATCTCTACTGCTCTTTCGATAAAAGTATATCCAAAAAGGCAAGATAGAGATTATAGTGGAGATAATGAAGCCAAGTGCTCCTAAAGATGGGATAAGTATTATAGACGATATTATATAGGAGAATTGGCTAGTTAAAGCTTCTTTTGTAGGTATTACTGGTCTTTTAGCCGCTATTTCCGATTTTGTCCAAATAGAGTAGCTGGGTACATGAATCGCTGATATGAATAATAGGGGGGCCAATATCCACGCCGACTCTAGGTACTTAACCCCTGCATAAAAGGCTATAAAATCCTGTGCTAGCGGCACCAAGAAGAGAAATAGTGGTGTGTATAGGAAGAAAGATATTTTAGTAATTTTAAGAGTAGTGTATGAAACTCCTTCTCTTTTATGTGAAGCATATACTTCAGATAGATAGGGTAAGAATACCGCTGAAATCATGTATATTAAGTTGTTTATCATGCCGTTGATTGATTTTGCTAAGCCTACTATACTGAGAAAAGAAAGAGACGCTATGGCCGGAAATATTATATTATCCGACCATACTGCTAATACTCCAGCAATATTCATAGAGAACAGCGCGAGCCCGAATTTTAAAAGGTCTATAGCTTCTTTCTTTACTTCGCTAAATGCTATTTTAGTACTGTAATCTAGATGGAAATCGTTTTTCTTATGGAA
>QMRG01000024.1 GCA_003649235.1 Thermoprotei archaeon
ATAAGAGCCAACAGGCATGTACTTAAGTTATTCGAGAAAATTTCTTTAAATATTTTAACTTCTCTAAAGGATAAATACGACACTGTAATAGTTCCCTGGTCTGGTGGTCGAGATAGTACTGCAGCTCTGATCTTGGCTTCTAAAGTTTTTAAGAAAAATTTCTATGCAATCTATGTTGATATGGAACTGGAGTTTACGCCAATACGCAAATATCTCGAAGAGGTTTCCAAAATCTTGGGAATAAAGCCGTTGATAACTAGGGTAGCGCTAGGAGAAGAAGTTCGCAAGAAGGGATTCCCCCAACATAAGGACAGATGGTGTACAAGACTTAAAATAAGTGCTTTACACGATAAAATAGAGGAAGTAGCTGAAGGAAAAACTCTAATTGTAGCTGGAGATCGAGACGCCGAATCGGCGCTTCGAAGTAAACGCTCTCCAGTGAGACCAGATGGCGAATACATGCAAGTCGCTCCTATAAAAAACTGGTCTGCTTCACAGACTCAGATTTATATCCTGCAAAATAACGTTCCGTTAAATCCTCTATACGGTTATGGATTTTATAGGTTGGGGTGTTGGGTGTGTCCTTCTTTAAGAAGTTGGGAACGCCTCATAATGAAAACATATAGGAGTGATATTCTAAAAGATGTTGATCAAGAGTTATTGAGCCTATTTCTAAATTCAGACTAATTTTTTGAAAGTATCTAGTTTTGAAGATATAACTATGAATTCCAGTTTTTCCAATCCTAGATATTTTTTTAATTCTTCATATATCTTTTCTTTAGCTTTTACTCTAGCGCCAGCAGCTACTTTATGTCCTCCTCCTCCAAGCCTAGACGCGACTACGGCAGCGTCATAGCTTGACCTGCAACTAGCCCCTATATATGGTCTATATGCACCTTCCTTAGGGACGATAATAGTTATGAATTTAGCTCCACGCTTCTCAAGGATAGTGCATAATCCTCTATAAGATATGCCTATGTTCTTCTCAAATTCAACTAATGTAATTTCTTTCACATCTATCATAGCCGCTACTTTCTCGGTTAGCTCTCGTCTTTTCCTGTTTTTCCATATCCATGCTTTTACTTTTTCATCTTTCAGAACTTCAAGTCCTCGCTTTGCTAGCTCGTAGGCAAGCCATAGACGCCCTTCATAATCAGCTCCTTTTACAGCATCGTTTAAATCCCAAGCTTCATCGTCGACTATGTTAGCCGTATCAGTTTGTTTGGTTAGTTCTACGAGTTTAACCATTTCAGGGTCATTTTCTAAGTTTAAAGCTTTTAAAGCTAGAGTAGCCGCTGATGGGGCCTCAGGGTCATAGTATTCGATTTCAGCGCATGGGGTATTTGTTTTATGATGATCAACTCTAAGTTTAGCTTTTTTAGGGCATGGAAGATCAGCTACATAGTCCCAAATGAAAAGGTTAAACCAGTTAATAGCATCACGTTTTATTTCTTGTGGTCTAGCGAGTATTAGGACAGCATCAGGGTATACTCTGAGATAGAGGGCTCCAGACACTATACCATCTGCATCTTCTTCATGAGTTAACGCAAGTCTTCTCCGCCTAAACTTGGCAGCTAATGCTTTTATGAATCTAGACTTCAAAACGACACCTTAAGGATACCGTGAATAAAACCATAAAAATTTTGCTCTTTATCCAATACTACGGGCATTGATATCTATTATTTATAATTTTTCACAGGAAAATTTATAAATCGATAAAGAATACTATTAAGTTCTGTGGTGTCTTTTTTGCGCCTAAAAGTTCTTCATTTAGGCTTTGAATCCGGCGGCAGGTACGTGGTAGTTTTAGACGATGAAATAGCTAAGGAACTAGGCGTAGGAGCTTTAGATAGAGTTCTGTTAAAGCGTGACGAAAGGGAGATTGTAGCTATAGTGAACATCGGGAGACGCTTACCTTTAGACGCCATAGCTGTATACGATGAAGTAGCTAAAGTTCTCGACGTTAGAGAAGGCGAATACGTGGAAGTAAAGCCTGTAGAATCTCCTAAGTCTTCAGGTTATATAAAGGATAAAATAAGAGGAACCAGATTGCGCTATAACGAGGTTTTAGAAATTATTAAAGATATAGTTGAAGGTAGACTTAGCGATGTGGAAATAGCCGCGCTAGTTACGACTCTCCATCACCAAGGAATGAGCTTAGATGAAGCCTATTATTTCGCTAAAGCCATGGTTGAAACCGGTGAACGATTAGACTTGGGAGTGAAACCGGTTTTAGATAAACATAGCCTCGGAGGAGTGCCAGGAGATAAAACAACCATACTTGTAGTGCCTATTATAGCTAGTTTAGGATTTTATATACCTAAAACCTCTTCTAGAGCTATAACTTCTCCCGCGGGAACGGCCGATAGAGTAGAGGCTTTGGCTCCTGTAGATTTAGATATTGAAGAAATGAAGAAAGTAGTTTTAAAGACTGGAGGTTGTATGGTTTGGGGAGGCGCTTTACACTTAGCGCCTGCAGATGATATAATAATTAGAGTTGAATATCCATTATCGATAGATCCCTTCTTTACTCCCTCTATAATGGCTAAGAAGTACGCCGTAGGAGCTACTCACGTGATTATAGATATTCCAACTGGTAGAGGAGCTAAGGTAAAGACTATAGAGGAGGCTCGTAAGATAGGTAGAGATTTAATTGAGGTTGGACGGAGGCTTGGAATGATCCTCCAGTGTGCTGTAACATATGGAGAGGAACCTATAGGCTACGCCATAGGTCCAAATCTGGAGGCTAGAGAGGCATTAAAAGCGATCATGGGTAGAGGCCCGACCGATTTAATAAATAAGGCGGTTAGTCTTGCTGGCACATTGCTAGAGATGGTGGGGAAAGAGAATGGTAAATATCTAGCTTGGGAATCTTTGAGACTTGGAAAAGCTGAAAGAAAACTTAGAGAAATTATAGAGGCTCAAGGTGGAGATCCGAAAATAAAACCGGAGGATATACCTATAGGGGATAAGAAAGTTGTTATCAGATCTCAGAAGAAAGGCCGTGTCTTATGGATTAATAACGCTATTATAGCTAGAATAGCTAGAATAGCTGGAGCTCCGAAGGATAAAGGCGCCGGAGTCCGTCTTTACGTAAAAATAGGAGATCACGTAAAAGAGGGAGATCCTCTCTTCGAAATAAGAGCAGAAGTTGGATATAAACTTCAAGCTGCGGAGGAAATAGTAGAAACTTCTATCCCGATCAATGTAGGCAAGCTTGAGGAAGAAATGCTAATTACTAAAATACCAGTAGGGACTTTTGAACAAAGACTTTTTCTCATAGAAAGGTAAAATTGTTTTCTCCAAATTTCATTTTACCCTTTACAAGTTAACAATAGTCTGCATTGTAAAATTATTTTTAGTGTTTCTCTTAAATGGAAGCCGGAGATATAGATAAGTAAGTCACTTGGTCAAGGCGGTTAAATGACTTCGAATAACGATATAGACGCTGCGAAAAATGAGATAATAATATTCAATATGGGTAAAGGATGCGTCTTCGACTTTCCAGTAGAGTTTTATAATAGATACTTAAAGGGAAAGATAAAATTGATAAACCCGAAGATATTATATCGAGGAGAGAAAATCTCAAGCTTAGGCAGAGTTAGACTTTTCGTAGATCCTGAGAAAGCCTCTGAGCTTAAAGTTTGGTTGGCGATACTCTTATCTGAAAATGAGAAGTATTTTCTAACTGAAATAGAGATGCCTTAGCGGTGTTTGTATTGGCAAAGCTGAAAATGAGTATTGAAGCAGGGAATACTCTAATGGTAGAAGGAGAAGCTAGAGTGAGTATAATAAGCGGTAGAGTAGATGTGTTCGGATTAATAGCGGAAAGAGAAACTTTTAGTATTGATAAGTTTAAAGCCCTACCCTTTTACGTGTTAGAAAATGCCGATATAGAAATTGAAGGAGGAAAGGCGTGGCTTATCGAGGGAAGGACCATACCTGATGAATGGATTAAAGCAGTAGAGGAAATCAAAAACATGGAAAAGCCTGTAAAAGTGGCAGTTATAGGTGGTATAGACGCAGGTAAAAGCGGGTTTATAACCTTTCTAACCAATAATCTGCTTGAGAAATATAAAAGAGTGTTTGTAATCGACGCCGATGTAGGGCAAAGCGATATAGGTCCCCCAACGACGATCGGTCTTGGAGTGGCAGAGGAGAAAGTAGCTGCATTAGGAGATATCCCACTTTACGACGCAGTTTTTGTAGGTTCAACATCACCTTATGGCATTTTTCATAGATGTGTTTCCGCAATCTCTACGCTAAAGGATTTAGCAGAAAAACTAGGTGCTGAAAGCATTATACTTAATACTACTGGTTGGGTTGTCGATCCTGGAGGTAGGGAGTTAAAAATTTCAAAGATTCAGGCATTTAAGCCTAGTACTGTTATAGGACTCGGAGAGAAAGGAGAATTAGAACATTTACTCAAATTTTTTGAAAAACAATTCAGGGTTTTACGTCTACCTCCTGCCGCCTACGCAAGACGGAGAAGCCGAGATGATAGAAGAGCCATAAGAAAGTTTACATATGCTAAATGGTTCGAGAATTCTAAAGAAATAGAGATAAGCTTTACTAATATAGCTTCAGCTTATAGCTTTATATTTTCAGGAAGTAAATTCTCGGTTAACGAATTAAAACTCTATTCCAAGATTATAGGTGCTAAAGTTCTCTATGGAGAAAGTTGTCCTGAAGTTTATGTCTTCGTGGTTGAAGACAATTCTAAAGTAAAAATTGATAGAATCGCCACTAAAAAAGCGTTGTTTTTAACACCAAGCTTCTTTAAACATTTACTTGTAGGCATTAGCTCACGTGAGAAAATGTTCGAAGGACTAGGAATAATAACTGACATCGATTTTCAGGAATGGAATATGAAAATTTTAACTAATGTGCCTTGCGAAAGAGCAGAGAATATACAATTTGGTTACATAAAAGTTGATCCAAAAACATTCGAAGAAGAGAAACGGATAGAGCGATGGAGTTTTTAACAAATCAATTCGCAGATTTTCTACAGTATAAAATATTTATAATCAAAAAATAGACTATTGTATAGATGTAGTTAAGCTTTTGTCGAGGGATATTATGTCTGGAAAAAATTCGATACTCGATAATCCGTGGTTTAAGCTTTCCCTGCTTATACTAGTCTTCATAGCATCTTCGGCGACAGTAATGTACTTATGGTTTCCAAGCTTTATAGAGATAGTATGGGGAGGAATACTCGTCATCTGGGTGCTTTTAGTAGTCTTTCGCTTCTCTAAGCTAGTATCTAGAAAGTGGAATAAATACGTAGCTAGGAAATTCATACACTTCTTAACGGGCGGACTAGTAGCTATAATAGCTCCTTATATCTTCGAAGTGCCGACTATACCCGTTTTAGGAGCCCTCTTTATGGCGATAGTTACTGTAGCTCCTAGGATTTGGAAAAAAGACTTAGATTGGTTCCAAATTAAAAATAATTTCGGAGACACATGGTTTTGCTTAAGTTTTGCACTACTTTTCTTGACGTTTTGGTATATCGACAAATGGATTGCTATCACAGCTGCTCTTTTCATGTCCATTGGGGACGGAATTACCGGAATTGTAAGGAATCGAATTTACAGGAGGCATGTTAAAGGCTTCTGGGGTAGCGTAGCTATGTTAGTAGTATCCGTTATCATAGGTGTGATCTATAAAGGCGTGTTAGGAGTATTGACGGCTATAGTGGCGACTATCGTAGAAAGAATACCTTTAATCGATGACAATATAACTGTGCCACTGATTTCTGCAGGAGTTATGTATTTTATACCAGTTCTGCTGGCGTAATGATAATGAGGAAGATAAGCTGGGAAGAAATACTTGACTTTATAAATAAAACTTCAACTATTTTATCGTCAAAGGAAAAGATAGACGTCGTCTTGGCCATAGGCTCTTCCGGACTGGTTCCAGCAGCATTGATAGCGACAAAATTAAAAACTACGGAATTTTATTCAATAAAAGTAGAAAGATATAATGAAGGTAAACCTCCTAAAATCCTGTATGAGGAACCGATAATACGTTCTCCCTTAAACATGGATTTAAATGGGAAAAATGTGTTAATTGTCGATGATTTAATTAATACAGGAAAGACTATTACAAAAATACTGGAAATCGTACAAAAAATGAAGGCAAAAAAGATAGTTACTCTAGTGCTTGTACTAAAGAAAGGAGCTTTGTTTAAACCAAATTACTATTATTTAGAGATAGATTCTTGCCCAGTTTTTCCATGGGAAATGTGACAGATTAGTTTCGTCAAAAAATGAATATTTTTATTCGAGAAATGATATAGACTTTCCATGGATTTTAGGATATTGTTAACCAAGAAGATAAAGAATAATCCGATACGGGAAATTGTGAATGTTATTGAGGCTATACAATCTTACGATTTTGATTGGGAATTTTACCTAATAAGCAGTGAAGAACAGAAATTATCATCGCTAGAAAAAATAACTCCAATACCATGTTCCCTGGGAGGATTAAGTTTTCTAAGCTTTATTTATGACGAAGAGAAACTTATCGAACATCTACCTTACAAGCAGAGCATAAAGAGGAAGATTAGTGATTTATTGATGAAGGGGTATCACGCGTCACGGATTATCAAAACCTCAGTGCTGGAGAGCATTCTAGAACACTATCCTGAAATTTTAACACACTGCTTCTTCGAAATCGCCTTTCCATTATCAAAAGAAAATGTAGATGAGGGAAAGATATTAGATGGATTATTTGAAGAATATGAACTTGTAGATACTGAATATTATTATTTAGAACCTTCTACCATTGAATCTATCTTGGAGGAAGTTTACTATCTTCACGAGTATTTAGAAAGGTTATCTCAGACATACGAGGGAAAGAGGAAGGAGGCAAAGGGCATCATTCTATTATTAAGAGGCATGTTTCCAGCATCTGCTACATTAACAGAATTGGAGAACGTTGTTGAGAAGAATATCGAGTCTATAAAGGATATAGTCTATAATAGAGTCTTACTCTATAATCGGTTAATTTCCGTTGAAAAACTATTTTAGAATCTATTATCTATTCAAAATGTGACTTCGGAATTAGATAATATAAACTCTTCATCTAATAGAGCGTTTCCCAGAGACTTTGTAATTCCAAGGTATGACGGGTTATCTGTGCTCAACGTTGCGATCAGTTTATGCAGGATTATAGGCGTAAAACTCGGTACAGGAGTTCCAGAACTTAAGTATTTAGCAGAGGTAGATGATGACTATGACTATATTATATCTTTTTTAATTGATGCCTTAGGTTTTCAAGATTTTACTAGTTATACGCCTAAAGGCTTGTTTAATAGCATTAAGAAATATTATAGCATATACCCCATAACTACATTAGCGCCATCTACTACAACCACTGTATTGGCGTCTTTCTCCACAGGTTTATATCCTCAACAACACGGGTTAATAGGGTATAAAATTTATTTCCGAGAATATGGGTTAGTAGTTAAAATCATAGAGTATAGGCCCGTGGTAGGCGGCTATAAGGATAGTTTAGGCGAGGAAGGTATAGATCCGCGTGAAATACTCCCATATAACTCTATATTTGAAATTTTAAGAGAGAAAGGGATAGAATCCTATCTCGCGTTAGATGCAAACAACATAGATTCTATGTTTACCAAACTGCTGGCGGGTGAGACAAAGTTTATACCTTATATAGAAATGGAAGATATGTTTCTTAATATACTGGAAACATTAAAAAATTCTAAAGGAAAAGCTTTCATACATGCTTATTGGGGATCTCTAGACTCTATTGGACACGTCTACGGGCCCGAATCTAGTGCTTATATTGAACATTTAAGGAGATTTTTGAGATATTTCTTAATTTTCACGAGGAAAATTGCCAAGTTAAAAGGGAAAGTATTAGCTGTTCTACTCTCTGATCATGGACAGGTACAAGTTGATCCTAAAAAGCCTTTAAGATTGACTCGTGAAGACGATTTATCGAAAACACTTTTAGTTCCGCCTTACGGAGACTCTAGATTCGTATATTTTAAAGTTAAAGAAAAAGCCCAATTTTTGGAAAGAGCTGAAAAAGTTTTATCTGAAAAATTTGAAATTTACAACTCTGAATACTTAGTAGATAAGAATATCTTTGGAATTGGAAAAGCGAATGAAATCTTTCTTGATAGAGTAGGAGACTATATCGCAATTCCAAAGGACAATTCCTACCTCTTATACCTCTATGCTGAAAAAGAGGAAAAAGAGCTGAAAGGGCGGCACGGAGGTTTAGCAGAGAGGGAAATGATCGTCCCTCTTTTAATCTCAAAATTTAATCGAGTCTAAATACTATCTTCTCGTAGCCTGAAATGTATTCTCCTCTTTTCACGCTTATTACTAAGATATTTTGTGCTCCAAAGATCTCTGTAATTCCAGACGCTATAACTTCTAGAATTTCCGTTTTTGGCGGAAAGAACCAATAAGCATCGAAATCGTATTCCGCTTCTTCGCTCTCGTACCAGTTTTCATATATGTTTACTCCATTTTTAAAATCTCCTTTAAAAAATATGAAAAAAGTCAAGTATGGCCTTATCGGAGAACCTCTAAATCCTAGATCGACATCAACTACTCGGGGATTAGTCTTAACACCATTTACTACGACTTTCTCCTGGTCTAGCAAGGCTTGCATACTGTCTTTTAAAAATTCCAGTTCATTAGTTAGTGCTTCTTCATCTTCTGTCAAATTGTAGTAATAGCTTTCCGGATCATGGTAGTCGAAAACCACTATTTGATATACTATGCCTGTCCTAGAGACTGCGAAAAAGCCTTGGGCATAAGCTGGTTCAACGTATTCAGACAAAGTTACCTCCTCTTTGTACTTCTAAGTCTTAAGTATGTATGCTTTAAGAGCATAGCATCCTCTTCTAAGTTAGGGCTTTCACAGATAATTACGCCTTTTACTTTAAAATCTCTTAAAGCCTTTAAAAGGTCTTTATAGTTAAAATCGGATTCCTTCAAGTTAACGTGTCGGGTCTCGCCTTTAGGTCCATACTCTATACCTGATACGTGTATATGCATATTATTAAGCACAAGTCTTCCTAGTCCCTCTTCCAGCTTAGCCAACACGTCTACGAATTCTTCATAACTGTTATAGCCTCCACCTTCTCGAGCGTGAAGATGGGCGAAATCGATTGTCGGGAGTACATATTCAACTTCTTGACTCAATTTTATTAATTCTTGTAGAGTCCCAAATTGTGTAGGTTTACCTGTAGTTTCCGGTCTTATCCAGATCTCAATCCCTTGATCTTCCAGCTCTTTTACTATATGTTTTAAATGATTTTTAATACGCTCGTAAACCACTTGAGGTTCATCGTTCATGTAATAAGCAGCATGAAATGTAAGGCTCCAAGCTCCACTTAGATACGCTATTTTAGCGGCTTTTAATATCCTCTCCACGCTAGCTTGAACTTTTGCCTCATCTTTAGAATTTAGGTTAATATAATATTGGCCGTGACACGTCAGTAACACTCCATATTCTTTAGATACTTTCTTAACCTCCGGAGCCTTATTCTCGCTTATGTTAATACTTCTTACAAATTCCAACTCCATAGCGTTAAGCCCTAATTCTCTAACTTTTTTGATACCCTCCACAGTTGACCTCTTTTTTAAGCTTAAAGGAATTCCCGCCGGGCCGAAGTGCAACGTCCTCGGCTTAAACAAAAGCTTCACCTCAAGTTTAGGTAGTCTTTAACACTTTTATAGGTAAAGCTTAATTTAAAACTATTAAGGTTATATTACTTAGGAGTACGGCAAGTGGAGAAAATGAAAATACTTCCGTTCGCGGCGTTTGTAGGCTTGGACGAGCTTAAAGAAGCTCTTCTATGTCTAGCAGTTAATCCCAACATCGGCGGTTTATTGATTATAGGTCCTAAAGGAACCGGTAAATCCAGCATAGTTAGAGCTTTCGCCGAATTACTGCCTGAAATAGAAGTTTCTAAGGATTGCCCCTTTAATTGTAACCCTTATGATCCAGATGAAATGTGCGATTTATGCAAAAAGAAGTATCATAACGCTGGAGAATTGAAAATTGAAAAGAAAAAAATGAGAGTGGTTGAACTACCAGTAGGGGCTACAGAAGATATGGTTTTAGGAACGATAAACATCGAAAGAACGCTTAAAGAAGGGAGAATAGCGTTCGAAGTAGGGCTTTTAGGTAAAGCTAACAGACAGATACTTTATATTGATGAAGTTAACCTACTGCCAGATCATATAGCCGATTCTATACTCGATGCCGCTGCCTCAGGTTGGCATGTCGTAGAAAGAGAAGGCGTCTCTCTACGGCATCCAGCTAAATTCATACTTATAGGCACTATGAACCCAGAGGAGGGCGAGCTTAGGCCTCAGCTTTTAGACAGATTTGCCATTAGCGTGAAACTTTCAACTCTTCGAGATCCCAAGCTTCGAGCATTGATCGTTAAGAGAAACTTAGAGTTTGAGGAGAATCCCGAAGAGTTTAGGAAAAAATGGAGTATGAAACAGATAGAGATAGTGGAGAAATTGAGAAAAGCTAAAGAAATTATTAAAAAGGTACAGGTAAACGATTATTTAATAGAATCCGCGAGTAAGGTTTGTGCTAAATTGGAAGTTGACGGATATAGACCGGATATTGTGGCTATCAAAATGGCTAAGGCTTTAGCTGCTTTAGATGGTAGAACAGAAGTTACTGAAGAAGACGTGTATAAGGGATTAAAATACGCTCTTGTTCATAGGACAAGAGCTGAAGGATTAAAGCCACCAGTCTCGCCGGAAGAGTTAGAAAACGTCTTTTTCGGAGAAATTAAACGTAAGTTTACTAAGACTCCTAGTGTACGCAAGAAAAAGAAAATGCGGTTTTTTCGCGGTTGAGTACGCCAGTTTAAAAAGGCTTTTATTAGAAATTTTAGTTTTTCTATTTTCAGTTATGTTATTTATTCAAATATTCTTTTATAATCCTCTTTATGCATTATTCCTGCTTGCTATAACATATCTGTTAATATCTCTTTTCTTCAAAAAGAAAAAACTCTTAGTATTCCCTCTGAACATACCTTGTGGCAGAAAGGTAGAAGATGAAAGAATAAAAGAGAACATAATGAAATTGAGGATTAGAGAAGGAGGAACGCGAGAAGGCATAAAACTCGTCGGTCGCCAGAGTGAAAGTCGGGAAATGATAGATCTAGCTATAAAGGCTATAGCTTTAAAGAAAAAGGCGAAGATGGGTAAAAGAAGAATTAAAGGGAGTAGTTTAGTTGTTGATTATAGGATTCCTAGAAGTAGATTTTTCCCACTAGCTCTTCCAGCTACGATTAGAAGATCGGTTATAGCTGGTAGTTTCCCCCGTATTACTCCTCAAGATTTAAGAGAAAAAATTTTCGGAGGGAAAGGCAAGCTTTCTCTGATAATAGTTCTAGATACGAGCGCTTCTATGTCCTTCTCTATCGGAGAGATACTTAGTTCTTTTGAAGCTATTAAGAAAGAAGCTGTCAGGTATAGAGATAGAGTTTCACTAATTATTTGTAAAGGCTTTAAAGCATATATACTCCAACATCCTACAACTAATTTCAACTTGATATTAGGCAAATTACGCGAGATAAGCCTGAGCGACTTTACTCCATTGGCCGAAGGTTTACATAAAGGATTATCTCTAGCTCTCTTAGAGGATAGAAGAGGTTATACGCCTATTATAATTTTGATTAGTGATGGTTTTGCTAATGTACCTTTAATAAAGAAACAGGTAGGTGACTATGTATTGTTAGGAGGAGACCCAGCAGTAAAATCTCTTTTACAAGTAGCAAAAGATATTTCAAGAAAAAAGATAGAGACTATAGTTATAAATACCCGTCATATGGAAAGCGACCCACGGCTCGTCACTCCGAGAAACATGGGAACTAGAATTATGATGAAAATAGCCATGATAACGAGAGGCACGTATATTGGCTTAGAAAATGAGGAAAGAGCTAGAGCTTACTGAAACAATTTAGAGTTTCTCTCAACTTACGTTGACGTTTCTCAAATATCTCATCAATCCACTCGCAATGCCATGGCATATACTTAGTTATTTCTCTGAGTTTTTCGAGTAAATGTAGGCTTTTCTCTAAATGTCCTCTAATATTTCCAGCTTCATAGCCATGACCGTTAAATAGAACATCTTGCCGTTCACTCCAGTCTCCTGGTTGATCCATACCTGGCGCGTATTCAGGTAACATTCTCTCTAAGGTAAGTCTATCTACGATCGCTCCAATAGATTTCATTTCTCTTCTTTCGCTCCAGTAGCTCTCGTCAAGACCATAAAGTGGCATATCATATTTGTTATACGCTAGAGGCGTCACGTCCTGCATTGCAAATACATGGAACTTTCTTATTCCCAGCTTCTGAGAAGTTTCATATACTTTCTCTATCCCATCTTTAGATAAAAAGCCATATAGGATGAGTTCATCAATCCATGCCTCCTTTTTTAAAAGTTCATTATACACTGTCTGTAACGCTGCTTCTAAAGAGAATCCTGTAGCCACGGTATCCGCTACTATTAGAGTAACGTCGCCTTTAGGAAGATCTTCGATTTTTTTAAAAGGCACTATTACTCGACGTTGAGCATGATCCCTATAAGACCCTACTTCATATCTTACCCTTACAAAAGCTTCACTGAACGATATGCCAAGAGAGGAGAAAGCTTTATGCAACATATAGCCTGGTGAAGCTCTCAAAATGTGAAGAAAGACTACTGGTTTATCTAGAGTTACTAAATGCTTCATAGCAGTCGCAGCTTCTTCTGCAGCTTTAAAATTTAAATTGAGAAATTCCTTCCCGACTATTTCGGGTTCGGTGGCTATGCGTGCCCCTTCTATTGTATCTATAATGTATATTTGTAGATTTTTATAAGCAGTTTTCACTTGAAAAACCCTGCTGTCTTCCGATAGTTTTACGTCAAGAAGTTCAGTTGAATCGACATCGATATTATTTCCTTCTATAATTTCATCAAGTATCTTATTAAGGTTCTTTATAGATTCCAACGTGCCCTTCCTAACTATAACTATAGCCAATATATATTGTTATCATTTTAATTTTATAAACTATTTTACGTCTATTGAGTATAATATTAGCAATTACAGAATGTTGCACTCTAAATTTTGTAAATAACTGTTAAATATCTCTATGGATTTCTCTTGGCTAGGTGTCTTCATTGCCAGCAGAGTACATAATGCAACAGATACTCTTAGCACTCACTCTATCGATCCCGATAGGCTATATAGCGTATAAACGCCATGGTCTTTCCCTAAGCGGAGCGATTACAGCTATTATCATAGCCATAGCAGTTTTTCTAACTGGATGGCAGACTTTTCTGATATTCCTTGTTTTCTTCCTGTCTTCGACTTTACTTACAAAATGGAGGTATATGATCAAAGAAAAAAAGCAAGCGGCAGAAGTAGGAAGAGGAAGAGGATGGAAACAAGTGATAGGAGCTGGCGGTATTGCTTCGTTTTTCGCCCTTGTTTTAGCGGTAAACTTAGTCAACAAATGCTATAATCCAGAACCTCCATATCTGCTTAAAGGTTTCTTTACTGCAATGTTAGCTGCTATAGCTACATCTAATGCTGATACATGGGCAGTCGAAATAGGCGCTGCATTTAATAAAGAGCCTAGATTAATCACAAAGCCTTGGATTCGAGTTCCTGCAGGAACTTCAGGTGGAGTAACTCTTATAGGTGAATTAGCCTCTATTGCAGGTTCTCTACTCATATCCATCGTTGCTTTAATACTTTACTGGATTTCTCACATGTATGAGTTATTCCCCTGGAATATTTTCATAGTAAATTCCTCCCGTTTAGTTTTAGTAGTATTTATCTTTGGGTGGCTTGGCGAAATACTAGATAGTATAGTAGGTGCTACTCTACAAGTCAAATATTTCTGTCCTAATTGCAGAAAACTGACCGACAAAAGCATTCACAAGTGTGGTACAAAAACAGAGTATTACGGCGGATTTAAACTAGTGACTAACGAGGTTACGAATTTAATAGCGACTTCCATATCTTCAACACTGGCTTTTATATGTTCCCTCTATATGCTCTAGCCAGACGATAAGCTTTCTCAGCAGCTTCAACAGGATCTTCGGTAAAGAATACTTTTACTATTCTCTTGTGATCAAAATATCCATCTTCGGCTATCTTCTCTAGGTTATCGGTTGGATAGCCAGTACCAGTTAATACCACGAGAGGTTTTGCAGCTGCATACGCTAGAAGAGCCTCTATCATAGTCCCTATTCCTCCGCCTAAAACTACAAAGCTATCGCTGCTGCGGACTAACGGGATGCTTCTGGCTTGATACGTCATGCCCATTTTTAAGGCTATAGTGTTATATGGGTTCCAGCGTGGGTGTTGAGGAGGTACTTCTTCTGCTTCAAGAGGGAGAAAGCCGACGACAATTCCGCCTAATCTACTATATTCTTTAGAAATTATAGTCATTAATCCTCCACCTCCTCCAGTCAGTAAGGCTACTTCATCTTTGAATTCTGCAAGCTTTCTGGCGAATGTTACAGCTTTAACGATAGCTTCAGGGCGAGGCTTTACATCGCTCGAACATGCAACACCTATATGAACCAGCTTCGCCAAATCTATCACCGATGAAAAATAGTTGGTCACAGCTACTATTTATACTGCTTGGATTTCTACAGGGATTTTTAGAATGGTTGCCTGTTAGCAGTAGTGCTCAAGTTATGATCTTATCTTCCCTACTAGGATTTAAACTGATAGAAAGTTTTGAAATAGCTTTTTCTCTACACTTAGCTTCAGCTCTTGCTGCTATTTCATACCTATATTTTATTAAAAATCCTAAAAATACATTCTTGAGAGAGGATTCTAGAGGTATATTAGATAATCCGTGGGTTAAATTAACAGCATCTGTCCTCATTAGTTTTATTGTGGCTTATCCTCTCGATCTCTTAATAAGAGAAGTTTTTGAGGGTATAAGTTTAGATGCTGTTATGGGGATTATAGGTGTTCTATTATTGATAACTGGACTATTAATGTCGAAGAAGGGTATAAAGTTGAAAGAAAATCCTTCTTTTCGTGATCTTTTAATAGCTGGAGTATGCCAAGGATTCTCAGTTTTGCCTGGGATAAGTCGTTCAGGTATAACTTTTTCTATACTGCTATTGTTAGGTATCGACAAGACTTCTGCCTTGCTCTGGTCATACTACATTGGAATCCCTGCAGTTTTAGCTGCTGGTTTATATAACATTTTAAAAATAGAATCGTATATTTCGTTGGAGCTAATTCTAGCTTCAAGCCTTACAGCTTTCATCTCCGGTTTTGCCTCTATAGGTTTTATGTTGAAAGTGGCAAAAAGAGTTGAGTATAGCCAACTCACAATGTCCTTAGGATTACTCTACATTATTTCATCGATTATCTTATTTATCGTTTAAAAAATAAATACTTTGTGACTATAGAAGCCGCTCTCTGCTTCATATTTAACGGAGATAAAGTACTGCTAATCTACAAGAAAAAAGGATTTGGAAAAGGCAAATTAAACGGAGTAGGAGGCAGAGTTGAAAAGGGAGAAAGCTTAGAAGAAACTGCCAAACGCGAAGTATTGGAAGAAGTTAATTTAAAAGTGGATAATCTAGAGCATGTAGGCATACTGGAGTTCTATTCAGCTAGTCCGCAACCAGATTGGAGAGTATACGTTTTTAAGACTCATACTGTAGAAGGAATCCCTATGGAAAGCGAGGAGGCTAAACCTCTCTGGTTTAAAATAGATGAAATACCGTATGATTTAATGTGGGAGGATAGCAGGATATGGCTTCCCTTACTGCTTAAAGGTAAAAAGTTTAAAGGAAAATTCTGGTTCGACAAGAATTACAGTAAAATGTTGAAGTATGAAATTGAAGAATTAAGTTAGTTTAAATGCCCCTTTCTTAACTCCGAATAACCTTCTTTCTCTCTCCGTGATTTCAAATAACTTTTTTATAAGTACTTCGTAATTCTTGCTCATATTCATCTTTCTGCTAGACATAAACTTTCTCTGAGTGTTTATAACGGATTCTAGGTAAACCTCTGTAGGCTTGGCTCCCAAGCTTTTAGCATAAATCGTAAAAGAAGGCACATTTACCGCAATTATCCCGTATAACTGAGCAGCTACTCCTATTTTCTTACCAGTATAGATTTTTGTTCCTATAGCCGTTCTAACCATATCTCCTATAAACGATCCTAGTTTTCTCAATCCAGTATCGACCCTCTCTCCCTTGATTTCAAAGCGTATAGTCCCATAAGTGTTTTTTAGATCGGAAGTAACTGTAGACGCACCTAGGTTTACCCACTCTCCTATATAAGACCGTCCAATGAATCCTTCGTGATACTTATTCACGAAACCATGCATTATTAGGTTTACAACTTCACCTCCTACACCACAGCTCTCTCCAATGTTACTTCCTTCTCTCAGTTTAG
>QMRG01000025.1 GCA_003649235.1 Thermoprotei archaeon
GATAAAGTAGATGTAGTCGTGACAATAGGTGGAACTGGTTTATCGGCTACTGACGTAACTATAGAATCTCTAAAACCAGTATTTGATAAGGAAGTAGAAGGTTTTGGCGACGTTTTTAGAAGCATAAGTTTTAGAGAGATAGGAGCTACGAGTTACATGTCGAGAGCCACTGCTGGCGTAATAGCCGGGAAAGTGATTTATTGTCTACCAGGCTCTCCACACGCCGTTAAAGTCGCGATAAAAGAATTGATACTTCCAGAAGCTGGACATCTAGTTTATATAGCTAGACGAGATTTAAGGTGAAAAAATGTTTTTCAAGAAGCTTTTAAGGATCAAAGAAGCTTGGAAAATTATAAGAAGTATTTTAGAGGGAAAAAAGCTTCCAACAGAGAAAATCGAAATCGATCAAGCTCTAGGACGCTATATAGCGGAAGATTTGAAGTCAAACGTGGATATCCCTACCTATGATAAGTCGGCCGTTGACGGTTTTGCAGTACGATCAGCTGAGCTAACAGGAGCTTCACTCTACAATCCGGCTTTGCTGAAAATTATAGGCAAATCTACGATAGGCTCTCATTCAGAGCTCACAATCAGCGAGGGAGAAGCCATTAAAATCGATACAGGAGCACCCTTGCCGAAAGGTGCCGACGCAGTGGTAGAGCTGGAGAGTTGTAGTGTACTCGGTGAATATGTAGAGATTACCAAACGCGTAGCTCCCTTTACAAACGTGATCAGAAAGGGCGAAGATGTTAAAAAAGGCGAAGTTATAATGGAGAAAGGCTCTAAAATTGAACCTTGGCATATCGCGCTCTTAAAGGGAGTGGGAATAGAAGAAATAAATGTCTATATACCTCCTAGGGTAGCTTTAATATCTACGGGAAGTGAGCTTTCGTCTTCATGGAAAGAAGGGAAGATGGTGGATACCAATAAGCCTAATTTCAAAAACTTACTAAAGCTATTGTCCATAAATGCCCTAGACATGGGGATAGTAAAAGATGATAGAGGAGATATTAGGAAAGTCTTGGAGAAGGCATGTGAAGTCGCTGATATAATAGTTACAACGGGAGGAGTATCTGTTGGAGAGAGAGATTATACCATAAAAGTCCTCGAAGAAATGGGAGAAATCTACCTACATGGAGTAGCTGTACGCCCTGGCATGCCGTTTGCATTCGCCAGGATAGGAGATGTGCTAGTTTTCGCCCTTCCGGGAAACCCAGTGGCCGCATATGTAGACTACAAGCTTTTTGTGGAGTTATCAATATTGCAGCTTTACAACGCTAAATTGCAGGCAATACCTGTGATAGCTAAACTTGAATATAAAGTACCCTCATCTTTAGGCTTTAAAGAGTTAATACGAGTTAAGCTGATAAAAAGAGAGGACGTGATATACGCGGTTCCTGTAAGAAGGCGAGGATCGAGCATCTTATCTAGCATAACTCGTTCAGATGGAGTAATAGCCATACCTGAGGATTGCGAAGGCATGCCGGGAGGAACCGTGGTAAAGGTATATTTACATACTCAACCTTGGACTGGTATTATCGAAGAATGACTAAACCTATTTGATAAATGGATATATAGAAGATGGAACTTGGTAGGATGGGATTACCGTGAGGATTGAGTTTCGGAAATTGATTTCTGTTAAGGAAGCCTTGAACAAGCTTTATAACTATTACAATCCTCAACCTATAGGCTCTGAATACGTTGATATAGAAGATGCTTATGGCAGAATTTTAGCTGAAGATGTTCAAGCCCGCTTCGATGTCCCACATTTTGATCGTGCCGCCATGGACGGCTATGCCGTCAGAGCTGCAGATACTGCAGGAGCCGACGAATGGAATCCTGTAAAACTTTTATTAATCGGGCGTATTGAAGCTGGAGAAATACCCAAGATTGAGGTTAAAAAGGGCACAGCTGTAGAAATAGCCACTGGAGCTGTTATGCCTAGAGGATCAGATGCCGTGGTTATAGTCGAGGATACTAGAGAAGTCAATGGGCATATCGAAGTCTTTTCTTCGGTAGCTCCCGGAGATAATGTATACAAAGCGGGCTCCGATATAGGATTCGGCGAGGTAGTTTTGAGAAAGGGAACGCGGATAGGATACAGGGAAATAGGGATACTAGCGTCTCTCGGCTATGAAAAGATCAAAGTGTTCTTAAAGCCTAGAGTAGCGATTCTATCTACGGGAAACGAGCTTTTAAAGCCCGGAAGCAGTCTTGAATACGGGAAAATATACGACGTTAACACCTATACTCTCTCAGCGCTTGTAAAAGAAAGCGGAGGAGAACCTTTGCCTATGGGAATCATTAGAGATGAATATGGAAAATTAAAGAATGCAATTTTAAAAGCCTTAGAAACCACGGATTTAGTAATAACTTCGGGCAGTACCTCTGTAGGTGCTGGAGACGTTATTTACAGGATTTTCGATGAAATAGCTAACGATTATGATCCCGGAGTTATAGTTCACGGACTTAAGCTCAAACCGGGCAAACCCACGATCATAGCGGTTGTCAAGGGAAAGCCTATATTCGGTCTTCCCGGCTATCCTCTCTCCGCATTAATAGCCTATATTAAAGTTGTAGAGCCGGTCATACGTAAATTAGCCGCTTATCCGAGTAGAGAGTATTTAAAGGTAAAAGCTAAGGTTTCCTTCAATTTCAGACCTGTAAAAGGAAGAGTAAACATAATACCGGTTTCTTTAGTTAAGAGAGAGAAGGGCTATACCGCTTTTCCTATAATTAGAGGTTCAGGAGCTATTTCTTCCCTACTGATCGCTGATGGTGTCATTGAAGTGCCCGAGAATACTCTCTACGTTGAGAGAGGGAGTGTTTTTGAGGTTAAACTTCTTTCTGAAAGTTTAGAAATACCAGCTTTACACATAGTTGGAAGTCACTGCTTAGGATTAGAACTCCTTCTTTCTATTTTGTATGAGAAAAATGTTAAAAGTCGAGTCATAAACGTCGGGTCCATGGGCGGTTTTATGGCTATTAAGAGAGGAGAAGCGGATGTAGCGGGAGTCCACATGCTTGATCCTGAGACCAACACTTATAACGAATCATATTTCCTAAAACTCGGCCTTAAAGACTGCGCGGTTCTAGTCAAGGGATACTTGAGAGAACAAGGATTCATAGTGGAAAAGGGAAATCCCAAGAAAATAAAAGATTTTGAAGATTTGCTTAGAGATGATATAGTTTTCATTAATAGAAGTAAAGGTTCTGGAACTCGTATGCTTATAGACTTACATCTTAGGAAAATAGCCGAGACAAAGGGTATAAAATTTGAAGAAATTACAGCTAAGATTAAAGGATACAGCGTAGAAGCTAAAACACATACTGCAGTAGCCGCCGCCGTATATTATGGAAGAGCAGATGTGGGAGTTGGAAATAGAGCAGCGGCTCAGCTCTACGGTTTAGATTTCATACCTATTACTTGGGAGGAATACGACTTCATAGTTAGAAAAGATATTTTAGAAAGTAAACCGGTAAGGCTATTTTTGGATATATTGTCAAGCGAGAGGTTTGCGAAACTTTTAGAAGAAAAGCTTATAGGGTTTAAAGCCAGCAAAAACGCTGGCAATATCGTCGATATTTGAATTCTCCATATTTATTTTGGAATATTTTTAGCTCATAATTATTATTTTAAATGAATCTCATAGCCGAAGCTTTAAAATATGGTTTTACGTTATAAAGCAGATTTAATAATGCCAATTTTATAGATTTAGAGAGATAACCATGACTGTCAGCGATTTGAAATTCTTTTTTAGGCCGAGAGCCGTAGCGATTATCGGAGCATCTAGAGAGGAGGAAAAACCTGGTCATGTAATACTAGCTAATTTCTTAGAGAATAAAAGAAAGGGGCGTTTTAAAGGAGAGGTTTACGCCGTTAATCCCTTTGTAGACGAAATATTGGGAATTAAAACATATCCTACAGTATTGGATATACCGGACGAGGTAGACTTAGGAGTTATCGTAGTCCCGGCTAAAGTAGTGCCCAAAGTCATGGAGGATTGCGGTATGAAAGGTGTAAAAGGAGTTATAATAATCTCTGCTGGCTTTAGTGAAACAGGAAATGTAGAGCTTGAAGAAAAGATAAAAAACATAGCGTTTCGCTACGGAGTTAGAATAATAGGCCCTAACTGTATAGGCATTTATGATCCTTATGGTGGGATAGACACGTTCTTTCTCCCAGTTTATAAAGTACTGAAAGACGGTAGGAGAATAGTATCGACTCCTCGACCGAGAAGAGGTTATATTTCGTTAATGAGTCAAAGTGGAGCCTTTGGCACTGCAGCTCTAGACTACATGTCCGGAGAAAATATTGGAATGAGTTCTTTCGTAAGTTACGGCAATAAAGCGGATATTGATGAAGCAGATCTTCTCGAATATTTCGCTGAAGATGAGAATACAAGAGCTATAATGATTTATGCTGAAAGCATCGAAAGAGGTAGAAAGTTCATAGAAGTAGCTTCCAAAGTTTCATTGAAGAAACCTATAATAGCGCTAAAAGCCGGTAGGACATCTGCTGGTTCTCGAGCAGCTGCCTCTCACACTGCGGCTATGACAGGGGTTGATGAAATCTATGAAGCGGCTTTCAAGAAAGCAGGAGTTATAAGAACCTATACTACTGAGGAATTTTTTGACGCGGCTAAGGCTCTCGCTTTCCAACCTCCTGCTAAAGGGAGGAGAGTTGGGATAATAACTGATGGAGGAGGAGCCGGAGTTATGACTACTGATGCATTAGAAACTTTAGGAATGGAAGTCCCCGAGCTAACTGGAGAAACTAGAAGAAGATTAAAAGAGCTTGTAGAAAAAGGCATTCTTCCGCCATTCGTAACGTTAGGTAATCCTGTAGATTTGACAGGCTCTGTTACAGTCGAAATGTACGTCGAGACCTTTAGGATTTTAATGGAATCCGACCAAATAGACATAGTTATAGTGCTCGCCCTACACCACGTACCAGGGGTAGCGGACCCTATAGAGCTTGTGAATGAGTTGGTGGAGGAAGCGAGAAACTTTAATAAACCAGTCATCGCCTGCGATATAGGCGGCTCACAGATGGCAGTTATGGTGAGAGAAGAATTCGACAAGAATTTCATACCATCATATCCATCTCCAGAGAGAAGTGCCCATGCGGCTAGAGCTCTAGCTGAATATGGAACCTATTTAAGGAAAAAGGGCGTTTTCGAAGAATATATGAAGAAATGGAGACCTATCATCTAGAAAACATTTTTCAAACTATCCTATTGTACTCAATCTTTGTTTTCTCAGCTATTTAGAATTCAATTATCCACCTAGTTTTTGTAAAAATAATAAGATAATTTTTAAATATGAGTATAAAATTACAAAGTATGAAGTGAAATTTCTGGTAATGCTAACCAGCTATTATAAGGTGTAAGGATGAGAAAAGCATTAATCATGTGTATCGTAAGTGTGGTGTTACTTGTATCGGTATTGATATTTTTTGTCATATTCTTGGCCGAGCCTCCTCAGAGTTTGAAAGGACACAGCTTTAGATACGTAATACAAGCAACAAGTCCACGGAACGAATCTCAGTGTCTCCTACATAGAGCACGTTTCCATGAAGCTATTGAATTAATGAAGACCTTTAATATAACGCCTCCCGGAAATATATTCTACATAGAGTTCAGGAGACCTCGCTGTGAAAGCGTAAAAGCCGGATGCTATATCGGTTTCAATCAGGGCTTTATCGACGTCAAGGTAATTGACGAGAAGTCAGATACCTACGTCGTAAACTACACCGTAACGTTAGAGAACGCCACGCTTATCTGCTATCCATGGAGCTTGGAAAATGCTAAAGAACTTTTCGCTATTCGAAAATGGGCTACGCTAAGCAATAACGGTATAAACTATGGCATTACTTCGGCCAGAGAGATTAAGCTCAATAAGATACTATACATTTCTAAGGCTAATGGTATAGTTGTTGACGAACATAGCCGTGAGCTTGGAGAATGGGTATTCTGGCTAGATAAGCCTAGAGATTTAATTCTAGCCCTATTATACCCGATAAGATTCGAGTCATTTAACGATACTTTGGATGGCATGGCTACACTACTCTACTACAATCTATCGCTTAAAGAGGCGAGCGATTATACGATAGGACGAGAAATCGTACCCAGATACAGAACTAGCAGAGCGGTTACTGTACATAGCTGGTCTTCAAGGATAACAATTTCATGCGCTAACGAGCAAACATTTAGACGCTTCGCTGAAATTTGTAGAAATATTGCCTCTAATTTAAGCGCAACCCAAGGAATAAGACTCACTATAATGCCAGAGAATTATACTATCGTATGGGAGAACATCTATTTAAGAAAAGCAGATTTTCACAGTAGGTTACACAAAATAACGTATAACTTTATGTTAAAAGACATTAACTGTACCAGAGTAGAGTATGGATACTACTTCCTCCATAAAGGGTTGAGGTGGGTAATAGCCCCAGTAAGCCAGTTCGAATTCACATATGACACGGAAACTGACGTACTGCTAGAGGCTAAACAAACGGAAGTTGAAGGCTTACCTGAGCCAGGGATTATACCCGCGCCTTTATCTAACTATTTTATACTTGAAGAGAATGTATACCCTATTTGGTATTCGACAACGTGCGACTTCAGAATTAGGCTTGTCTATTCTTCCCTATACTCGAAGAGTAGGTGTTCAACTAAAGAGAAGTTAAGCTGGCAAGGTATTGCTGTTGCCTTGCTAGCGGCTCTGAGCCCAGCTCTACTCTACGTATCGAGGAGACTCTTTACAGGTAGTTCCGAATTAGGCAGTACGGTTTTAAAGCAGTGAAGATAAGTTTAAGTAAAATAGGATGAATCTAGTCTTGCAGAGATAAGGGTTTATCGTTTATGCTTAAAATCTTTCAAAACTTTTAAAACTATATCTTCAGCTATCTTGAGAAGTCTCTGAGCTTCTTTCTCATCGACTCCTTCACTTGTTATTCTAATTAAAGGTTCTGTATTAGAAGGCCTTACCAAAAACCAACCATAGTCAAAGTTTACTCGGGCTCCATCAATGATATCCACATCTTCGAATCTTCCAAGTATTTCTTCTTTAACTCGTTTAGCTACCTCAAACTTGATATCTTCCTCAACGGGTATTTTAAGCCTCTTTATAGGTCTAACACTGGGTATATACTCTGAAATTTTACCTTTCAATTTAGCGAGGCACTCTATAAAGTAGATGCATGTTAAAATTCCTTCTTCAATTAAAGGATTTAAAGGTACAGAGAAATGATTCGATTTTTCAACGCCTAACACCGCACCTGTCTCCACGACTTTTCTAACCATGAAAGTATGTCCTACTGGAACTCTGTAAACTCTACCTCCGTAAGACTCCACATATTCGTCCAAAATAGAAGAGCATTCAACATTGGCTACGACATCTCCCTTAACTCCTCCAGTTAACATAATCACTGCTACTTGTTCGGCCGATAGAATTTTCCCATCTCTATCCACAAAAACTACTCTATCTCCGTCTCCGTCGAATGCTATTCCGAAATCCGCGTTGCTTTCGATAACGGCTTTGGAAAGTTCTCCAAGTTTCTCTGGTTCTGGTTCCGGACCTCTACCCGGAAATCTAGGATCTACTTCGCAGTTGATTTCTACGACCGTGTGTCCAAGTTCTTTTAAAAGCTGTGGAACTATTAAAGCTGTAGCTCCGTTTCCGCAGTCTACAACTATTTTAAGACCGCTTACTGTAGCAAATTTCATTAAATAATCTTTATACTCTTCTAAAACGTCTTCTTTCTCTATCTTCCCGACATTACTCCAACTCATCTCCTTGAAACTTCTTGTAGAGAATATCTCTTCTACTTTCTTGACCTCTTCAGACGTATAACTCAAAGCCTTTCTCCCGTATAGCTTCACTCCATTCCATTCAGGTGGTAAATGAGAAGCTGTTACATATGCAGTAGATACTTTACGAGTCCAACAAGCATATATAGCCGCTCCTATAGGTACGATTCCTATTTCGATGACGTCACATCCGGTTGCAGTTAATCCGGCCGTTAGAGCCTGTTTGATAACAAGGGTACTAGCTCTAGTATCGCCTCCTACTATAAATCTTCCAGGATCATGGGTGCCAAGAGCCATTCCTATAGCCGCGGCTATATCAGGTGTTAAATCTTTTCCAAATATTCCTCTTATATCATATGCTCTGAAGATGTGCTTAGGCTTCATTACAGAATGCTAAAATACTCTATACTAATAAATATTCTTAACGCGAAAATCTACACAAATTTTATAAACTCCCGGAGCATAAGGCAACACTTTCCTAGCATCTAATATCTTTACTGAACATTTGTACTTCCAAGCATAACCCCATATATGTTCGATAGCATTATTGAAGAGAGATTCTTCTCTAGCCCAGAAATAAAAGTGTATAACGCCTTCGCCTTTAATGCATTGAAAAGCCTCATCCAAGAAGCGATAAGCACCCTTAGGGAGAGGCATTACAACTCTATCGCATTCCCCGTACCACTTCTTAGCCATAACCCTGACGTCTCCCAAAACAGGGATTACCTTGTTCTCTACTTTATTAAGCTTCACATTTTCGACGAGATACTGATATGCATATGGGTTTAATTCTATTGCTATAACTTTCTTGACTAAAGGTTGAACTTTCGTTATCATAAAGGCATAAGGGCCTACACCGGCAAACATGACCATTACGACCTCCCCAGGCTTAACTTGTTTCGCTACTCGCAATCTTTCCGTGGCTTCTCTAGGAGAAAAATAGACTTTCCTAGGGTCGAGTTTTAGCCTTATTCCATGTTCCTTATGAATTACTTCGGTATCCTCTTCACCAGTTAATATCTCGTATTCTCTAATTCTATACATGGTTTTTCTTTCTGAAAGTTTTCTCAAAACGGTTTTAACATTTTTATGAATCTTCATTATAGACTCTGCGATTAAGTATTTTTTATCTTCTAAAATCGGATCTATTTCCACAATCGCCACAGCTTTTTCTCTAGAACCGATAATATCGAATGTAGAAGGGGCATGCTTCAACTCTTCTTCTGAAAGATATTCTCGTAGCATTTCTTTTAGCTTCATATTTTCTCTCTATTAGACTTATAGCTTGCTTAAATCTTCGACGAATGTTTCGCCTAAAATTTAAATATTTCATGCCTAATTCTCCGCAGTAATGAAAATACTCCATTTATCCGATGTTCACGGAGAAACTGGATTAATTGAATCTGTAGCAGAAATTGAGGAGTATGACTTAGTAGTAGCTACTGGAGATTTTGAAAATATTAGCGTTGTAAGAGAATTGGCTCAAATAGATAAACTAGTTTTAGCAGTCTCAGGGAATATGGATTCACGAATTATACAGTCTGAACTAGAAGCCTCTAACCTATCAATTGAAGGTAGAATCGTTGAAGATAAAGGATATTTCTTTGCTGGTATAGGAGGTAGGCAGGTATACGATAATACGGCTAGAATTATTTCGGCGCTATTATCCATGAATAACTCTACCCCGCTCATCGTAGTCTCCCATTACCCTCCTGCTGGAGTTAAAGTTGATCTAACTTTTTCGAATATTCACATCGGTAAGGGAATTTTAAGAGAGTTTATAGAAGAGTTTAAACCTGTACTTTTTCTTTGCGGTCATGTCCATGAAGCTAGAGGATACGATAGTATAGGAGGTACTATAATAGTAAATCCAGGGTCTCTCTCTATGGGTTACTACGCGCTTATCGAAGTTGACACCTTAAAAGTAGAGTTGAAGAAGATGCAGTAGATTTTGACAAAATAATTTAATACTTCTTCCAGGAAGAACACGATATGAAAATTATGAAGACGCTAGGCTATACACTATTGACAATGGGCTTAGTACTTATATTCTATGCCTTAGCTTCAGTACTACTGGTATTTATGGGAGTTAGTAAACCTCCACAGTTAATCGTGCTAAACGACATTAAGATTAACCTGCCCATGGGTAGTAGTTTGACATTATTAGAGAGTGATGTTTTAACTAGTCTAATGAATCTATCTCTATGGTACATACTAATGTTTTTTGTATTAGCAGCTGGAGAGAAAATCGCTAGTATAGGTATTAAAATTCTTAAAGAACTAAGTATCAAGATTGAAAATCAAATTTAACTATTTCATAGTGAAAAATTAAAAAGAACTATGCGGTATGTGTTAATCGTATTATCTAGTAACTGGTGGTTTAAGTGAAATCTATAGCGTCGGCACCAGGTAAAGTTATCCTTGTTGGCGAACATTTTGTAGTAGCTGGAAAACCTGCTATAGCAATGGCGGTGAACCTAAGAGCAAGAGCCACCGTGGAAACAGTGGAAGGCGATAGGATAACTATACGATCAAAAGAGCTTAAAATTGAGGAATCGTTCTCTCCCGAAAGTATTAACACGAGATCTCCTCTATACCCGGTCTATATTGCCGCGGATCTAGCGAGACGGCACATATCCTTAGAAGAGGGGTTAGATATAACTATAACCTCTGAGTTACCGCCAGCTGCTGGAATGGGGAGTTCGGCCGCTGTATCAGTGGCAACGGCAGCTGCTGTAATAGCTCTCCGGAAGAAGATCAATAGAGGTATAGTCTCTAAGATAGCTTTTGAAGCAGAGAAAATTGTTCATGGAAAACCTAGTGGAATAGATAATACGATATCTACGTATGGAGGGGCTATATTATATGTAAAGGGTAAAGGCTTTACGCGGATAAACTTAAATTTAAAGGATGTAGCGTTGATACTAGCTGATACGGGAGTGCCTAGGAGCACAGGAGAGATGGTGGCTAAAGTTCGTAAACTTAAAGCTAGATATGGTTCTGTGCTAGACCCGGTTTATGAATCGGCGGAAATATTGGCATGTGAGGTTGCTAAAGCTTTGGAAATGGGAGATATTAAAACTATAGGCGAGTTAATGAATATAAATCATGGGCTTTTATCGGCGATTGGCGTTTCCACGTTAGAATTAGAACAGCTAGTATACATGGCTAGGAACGCCGGGGCTCTAGGGGCTAAATTGACGGGTGCTGGGGGTGGAGGTTTAATAGTAGCACTTTGTCATAAAAAAAGCCTTCCAAATGTTGAAGATGCACTGAAGAAATTCTCGAAAAGAGTTTACATAGCCAATATCTCCAAGCGCGGAGTTATAATTGAACATAAAACTTTTCTTTGACAATTGAAAATAAATTTTCTAAATATAGTTATTTCTAAATTTTTTTGTCAAATAAAACCTCAATATATACAGGAAAACGATAATAGCCACAATCTATTAGATTAACATGTGTTCGTAGTACTCTGTAGAACCTGTAGTTTTAAACTATATGAAAGCCGAGAACCAGTATCAGCGGAATTTATATATAAGTATTATGGAGGCAAGTGCCCCCGCTGTGGTCGAAAACTCAGTAGAAAACCTGTTCGTGTAGAAATAAAGTAATTTCTATTAAACGCTTTACCTTTACGAACCTATCTTCCTCCATCACCTTTTTATTATAATACAACCTACTATATGATGTAAGGTTAAGGAGAGTGTTTAAGTGCTGTCAAGGTGAGCCTTTGGTGAAACTATGAGTGGAAGAAGGCGGAGTTGGGGAATTCCAGTTCTACTAGCGACAGCTATATTGACTATTATAATGTTGATAGTGGCTATCCTATCTCTCAGAAGCGAGGAAGAGGATTATGAATACCTATTAGATCGAAGGGATAAGCTACAAGATGAACTCATTAGGCTTAAGATTATGAAATTGGAAGGAAGAATAAGCGAAAAAGAATACCGTGAAATTTCAAAGAAATACCTGAGAGAGATAAAGCGTATTGAGGAGAAGCTGGAGAAAATAGAAAAAAGAGGAAAAAGTTCAAGAACGTTCTGAGATCAGAGAATCAAGTATATCGCCTGCCTCTTCTAAATGGTAAATTGCATCCTCTAGTATATCTGCCATTTCCCGCGATTCGCCAGCTATACTCCTCAGAATGTCAAGAGCTGAGTCTATATATTCTAGAGCATCTTTAAGTTTTTCGACAATAGACATACTAAATGAACTTTAGAAATGAATGTCTTAAGGTTATTGCTCAAATAACTAATGGGGAGTTATGGCTATTATAAACTTGCCCCTATAGATAATCTTGCCTTTAATTGGCGGTGGTTTAGCCCTAGTTTCAATAATTAATATTGGCATTGTACAGCTAGGTTTTCTGAAGACTTCCTCTTCTAAAGTCTCCACCCAGTATCTTATACGTGGATTTGGAATTACTAAACAGCTATCGCCGCTTAAAGACGGTAAAACATCCTCTACAACATGTTTTAGTTCCATATAAGCTTCTTCGGAAATACTCGGCCTAACTGAGTAAAAAGCTGGGAGAGCTAAGACTCCTATTATACCTACCGCTAAAAGCAAAGCTGCGATTTCATGCATTTTTTCTTTAAAACCGCCAGTAAGAAATCCAAAGGCATGTGACATAGGTACAGGTGTCATTAACTGAAATCTGAAAAGCCAGTTTCTCGGCAGTAAAGGCAAGTTTAAAGCCAGTATCACAAATGCGCTAGCAAATGAAATAATACTTTTGCTCTTCTCTTTTCTCAGATATGCTATGATCGAGTATAAGAAAAGTGCTACTGCCGCGCACCAAGATAATATAAACCATTCGTTTTTTAAAAGCCCTATTTTCGAATAGTCTTGTTCAATTAAATCAACTATAAAACTGACGCCTTTGAATACATCGCCTCCTACTACAGCTGGAATTGAGAAGAAAAGAATAAGGGAGAGTACTGAAGCAGAAATGGGCAAAGCTATATTCTTAATTTTAAGCTTTGAAGCAATCGCTAAAAATGCAATTAAAAAAGTATAGAGGAGGGCAACACTATAATCTAGAATATGGGTTAAAGCTGTCAAAACTAGAGATGCGATTGCGAATATTTGAAATCTCCACCTTCCTTTCTCTAGACATGCATGGAGCAAGTAGAGATATAGGTTAAGCCATAACAAGCCGCTCGAATTTTTCATAAAGTCTCCTAAAAGCCTAAATGTCTGTGGAGCAAGGAGAAAGACTAGGCTGGCGGTAAGCCCTGCGAATCTAGAACCCGTAAGTTGTTTGAATAGTAGGAATACTGGAATCGACGCTAAGGCAGTTAGAAGAGAAACTCCGATCTTAACCCCTAGGAACGGGTTTCCTATGACTAAGGTTATCAGAGAGAAAACATAAAACACGAATGGAGGATCCTGATACTTTAATACGCCGTGAGACAGTAAATAGTTTACCTGCACAACGTAGTAGGGGCCGTCAATTCCGGGCACCATCCAAGTCCTAGTTAAAGCCGTCATATATGTATAGAAGCCAAGAGAGAAAAGGGTTAGGGCGGAGATAACATCGATGTATCTACTCTTCATATCTATCACCGGTTTCGGGAATTTCTAACTTTTCAACCTTCAACTTAGAGGTTTTCTGTAATTCTTTATAATACTTATAGTAGATATAGCCAGTCCAAACAGGTGCTAGATCTACAAATGGAACAGTATCAAAAACTGCTACAAGAAAAAGTATGGGATCCAGTTCGCCCAATAGAAATGTTATTATAATGGCCGTAAAAACGTCTAGAAGAAGTTCTATAAACGGGTTAAAAATCTCCAATATATCTAATGCATCGTTTAAAGCCGCTAATAGGAACAAAATAGCATATCGTTTTCGCCTCTCAGGTGGAAGACTCAAGATCTCACTCTTCCATAATTATCTATTCGATGTAATAAGCTTAAAGTTGAAAATTCAAAGATCTGCGCTCATATGCGGCGGCCTTAATCACTTTTCAAAACTTTAATGCTAATCATCGCGCGTCATTCTCAAAAGAATTCTCAAAGCAGGTTAATTTATTTAACTCATAACTTTGCTTATCTATGAAAAATATTTTAGAAAAAAAGAAAAAACTAATATTTCTATAGTTTTAATAGTCCTAATTAAAATAAAGATAGATTAATATACGTCTATTGGTGAATAATCACAGACCCGAAACCGGGGTTATGCGGGCCGGGTCGAGGTCACCCGCCCGTAGGCGGAGGACAACAAAGGACCCGAAGTCCCGCTCCCCGGCGGGAATTCATTTTGCACTTTCAAACTCAAAATGATCAATCATCCGAAAATTTTAAGTTATAGACGCTGTTGGAAGTCTCTAAGGGATTGATGTGAAAGTATTTTTCGTTACTAAGAATAGGGGGAAGCTAAAGGAGGCCGAGGTCATATTATCAAGTTATGGTATAGAAGTTAAAATGCTGGCGGTAGAGAAAGAGGAAATTCAAAGCTATAATTTAGAGGAGATAGCCTTACACGCCTTACGGCGTATAGATTTCCAAGATGCCCCATTTTTTGTAGAAGACGCAGGACTTTTTATAGAAGCATTGAACGGTTTTCCCGGTCCATATTCTTCATATGTCTATAAAACTATAGGTTGTAGAGGAATTCTTAAACTTCTAGAAGGTATAGATAATCGAAAAGCATATTTTTTATCAGTTGTTGCTCTTAAAATACCTAGTACCGGAAAAGTAGAAGTTTTTAAAGGAAAGATCGATGGTTTTATAGCAGATAAAATGCAAGGAGAAAAAGGTTTCGGTTTCGACCCTATATTTATGCCAGACGGCTACAAACGGACTTTTGCTGAAATGAGCGTAGAAGAGAAAAATCGTTATTCTCATAGAGGAAAAGCTCTTAGGAAAATGGGAGAATGGATCGTTAAAAATCTGAGGTAGCTTTAAATCCAACTCTACGAATTTGATAAGTGGAAATATGAGCAATACAGTTGTATGGGAACTATTGGGAGTCTTAATACTGCAGACTCTCGACTCTATAGGAGACCCTGCCGAAACCTTTAAAGTAGAAAAGGAGAGAGAAAATCATCCCTTAATACACTATATAGAGTACAGGCTTTCAAATGCTCTTGGAGTTCAAGGAGCTGCGAGATGTCCAGAACTGGAAAAAAGAATTCTTGAGCTTAAAAAGAGGGATCCTGCAGCGTTAAAAATTCTCGTTGAGCAAGCTATAACAGATTACTATTCAAGGAGAAAATACCAGTTTAGCGAGAAAACAGAAACTAGATTATACGCCTAGTTCTATACTCGTCTATTATTTTTTTCACAGTTTTCCAACTCTTCCTAGCGAAAGGAGGAGGTTCTCCCTTATCTCTAATCCATTTTCTCAGAAAACTGATAGTTCTCCAATCTCCAGGATATCCTGAGCCTAGATTTCCGTATTTTTTAGCTAATTCTTCTATAAGCTTGTCTCTCTCCACTTTAGCTATTATAGAAGCCGCCGCGACAATAGGATATTTTTTATCAGCATCGTTCTCCGCTATTATTTTGAATCTTTTGCTTATTTTTTCTTGTACCAGTTTTGCATAGCGTTGTGGATTTGGATCAGGAGAATCAATATAAACTATTTCGACAGGAGTTTTTAAACAATTCAGGATTTCTGC
>QMRG01000026.1 GCA_003649235.1 Thermoprotei archaeon
ATAAAATTCAGTCTATAGATAAAATACCGAGATATGTAAAAGGTGTAGTAGGCGAGGTCTTGGAGAGAATAGGGGAGAGAGAGCGTATTGATAGAATAAAGAGAGAGTTAAATTTGGAAAAAATATGGGATAGAAAGATAAATCAATTAAGCGGAGGAGAACTACAGAAGGTTGCTATCGCAGCGATGGCTTTAAGAAATGCTGATATATACCTTATTGACGAACCGGCTAGCTATCTAGACGTCAAAGAAAGGCTCAAAGTTGCCAAGTTGATTAGAAGTTTAGCTAGCGAGGAAAAATATGTGGTTATAGTTGAACATGATCTCGCAGTACTCGACTATACATCTGACCTTGTCCACATAATTTACGGAGAACCAGGAGTTTACGGAATTGTAAGTTTGCCTAGAGGGATAAGAGCTGGTATAAACACTTATTTAAAAGGTTTCCTTAGAGAGGAAAACATACGAATACGAAATGAACCAATAATTTTTCATCTAAGACCAGCGCCCACAGAATGGAAACCTGAAACTACGTTAATCTCTTGGACGCATTTAGTGAAGAAGTTTGACGGTTTTACATTGGAAGTAGAGCCGGGAGAAGTGCATGCAGGAGAAGTTATAGGCATACTAGGTCCTAATGGAATCGGCAAAACCACATTTGTCAAGATATTGGCGGGAATTCTTAAACCGGAAGAAGGACGAGTAGAAGCAAAAAGACCGGTATCGATAAGCTACAAGCCTCAATTCTTGTCTGAAATGGAGTACGAAGGATCTTTTAGAAACTTCTTTACTCAAGAAACCGGAAAAAATCCGGAGGATCCCTACCTTAAAGCAGAGATTATAAGACCGTTAAGGCTAGAACCGCTATTTGATAGAGATTTCTCTGAGATGAGTGGTGGAGAATTACAAAGAGCTATGATAGCTATAGCGCTCGCCAGAGATGCTGATATATACCTTATTGACGAACCAATGGCTTACTTAGACGTGGAACAGAGATTTGTAGTTGCGAAAATTTTAAAAAGGCTTACAGAAGAAAGACAAGCTACAACGTTTGTTGTAGAACACGATATTATTGCTCAAGACTTCTTGTCAACGAGTATAATGGTCTTTTCGGGCATCCCCGGTAAAAAAGGGTATGCGTATCCACCGCAGGGATTGAGAAAGGGAATGAATCTCTTTCTGAAGGAAGTGGGAGTGACCTTCAGAAGGGATCCGGACACTAAAAGACCTAGAATAAATAAAGAAGGATCATGGCTTGATAGGTATCAACGTGAAATAAATGAATACTATTACGTTTCTATTCAAGGTGAATTGGGGGAAGATTAATTCTTTTTTCCATTTATAAAATCGAAAAATTCTTCTTCTTTAAAGAAGATTTCTGTTGAGAAGTATTCAAAAAACGGACTTATCTTATTCGAAGGTGTAAAGATGATATATACATCCTTATTGTTTGTGAAAGAGTATATTATCTCTGACAAAACTCCAGGAGATAGAGTAGGCAAAGTATAGTAGACAACAACTATATCGCTTTGATCTATTAGCATAAGGTCTCGTCTAATCGTTTGATCTCTCAAATCTTTTTCAACCTCCATTATCTCATCGAGTGAAATGCGAAATCCATCAATCTCTACATATTCCTTGTTATCGTTGAGAGCTTTATAAGCTTCGACTAGAAGCCCGTAATCATCTATATATCCCGGATCGAAAACCGTAAAGTATTCAGAAAGTTTTTTCTTAAACTCTCCTATTCGCTTCATATAATTTTCATAATTCTCCACATGGGTCATAGGATAGCTTAGATAGACTTTCTTTTTCTTGGCAAAAAGTATATTGTAGAGAGTAGAAGGAGGTTGACGTCTTGGAATTACATAGAAAGACTTGCGTTGATATTCTGCTAGTATTTTTGTGATAAACACTTCTTCGTCTTGCCAGGTAATTATATCCCGTAATCTAAGCCTGCCTCTCCACTGTCTAGTATTCTCCAATCTCTTTTTTATATCAACTATACTATCTATTATAGTTATAAACAAGTCTGGTGAAAGCTTATTAAGATAGAAGAAATCAAAAGCTGGGAGTAAATACCGGCGCCATCTAAAACTAGCATGGGTACTTATCACGTAAACCTCAGGGCTTTTCTCGACTTCTCCAATAACTTGTTCGAAAACAGTAGCTCTAAGCCATTTAAGAGTAAGCTCTGATAGATCAAGTATTTTTTCTTCTTTAATATTCTGGCCTAGTTTTTTTGCTATTTCAAACATTCGTTCTCCTATATTGATTAAATTAATATTTTGTGAGTACTTTTTCTTGCTCCATTTAACGAATTCTTTAAGATATTCGGTTCGGCCGCTACCACTGATGCCAGTGCAAAATACTCTCATACTTGTCTCCCAGTAATGCTCCGTTTAAGAGATGGGCTTATATATTATTCCGAGTTTATCGGCTATTCTATAAGCTTTTTCGATTTCCTCGTACGTTAAACGGCGAGCTATGTCTCTGTATTCATCTGGGTGTCGTAGAACCAAATGCTCAGGCCTATATTGGTCCATTATATTTACTAAAGCTCTGGGACAGTTTTTAGCTATCCATTCTAATATCGGTTTCGTACAGCAATCAAGATGATTTGGTAGCACTAGATGCCTTATAATAATATCGCCTGACTCACATGCAATTTTATGATTTCTAGTTACGGCTTCGAAATAATTTTTAACTTTAGATAGCCTGAGGGCGCATTCGTTATTTCCATATTTAAAGTCTGGTAGCCAAATATCGATGATCTCTCTTAAAATCTCCATAGATTCCACGGTTAAATACATGTTGCTATTCCAGAGTAGAGGAACGTTTGCAGACATGTATTTTAAAGATGTAATTATAGTATAAAGTTGTTGATCAGGATTTCCTCCTACATAGTTTATATTTCTAGCTCCTCGAGCGCGTAAACTTTCAGCAATCACTGCCAACTCTTTCGGTGACACTAGGCGACCGTTATTTGGATTTGTTGAAATATCCCAATTCTGACAAAAAACACATTTGAAACTACAACTCGTAAAGAAAATTGTTCCTGAAGGTATAAGAGGTGCTTCTTCACCTATATGGAGGAATGCTGACGCGACTCTAGCATTAGAATCAAGTCTACATACTCCTTTTTCCCCTTTTAACCTATTGACGCCGCATCTCCATTCGCATAAGCAACACTTTGAGATCATTCTCTTAACTAGTTCTATTTTTACGTCTAAAAAACTATGCTCTGGTTTAGGAAGTTCTTCTAGTTTTTCTTCTCCTCGGATAATTCTAGAATAAGTCAACTTAAAGATTTTAGAAAGTTTTCTATGAAGGTTCCAAAGCTCCCTGAGCTCCAGCTTTGATGGATCATCTTCTGCATCAATCCTTTTTACAATTCTATACTTAGCAGGTCTATGGTTTTTCATTACTTTATAGTAATGGTCGAGTCTTTTCTTGACTTCAGGATTCTTCCACACATTTACTGCGTCTGGCCTAACAAGTATCCACATAACTTCTCGTTTATCTACGGAAGTTTCACAAATATGTATTTCCTCGTAAATCCCTAAAGATTTATTAAGTAGGATACTTTCTCATCACGAGGTGAAATCATGATTAAGTACCCTATAATCTTAATAAACTTCAAAGCATATCGAGAGTCGAGTGGTAAAAAAGCTGTAGAACTGGCTAAGATAGCTGAAAAGGTATGGAAAGAAACAGGCGTAACTATAGGTGTGGCGCCGCAACTAACAGATTTGGGAGTAGTTGCCCGTGAGGTTGAAATCCCCGTCTTTGCCCAGCATGCCGATGCAGTAGAGCCAGGTTCTGCCACAGGACATGTTACTTTGGAGGCTATAAAAGATGCTGGTGCTATAGGAACTATGCTTAATCATTCAGAACGAAGAATAAGAGCCGATCAGGTAGATTTTCTTGTCAAAAAAGCCCGTAAACTAAACTTGGTGACTGTAGTATGTTCAAATACTCCAGAAGTTACAGCGGCTATGGCGTCTCTCTCACCAGATATGGTTGCCATAGAACCACCTGAACTTATAGGAACTGGAATTCCGGTTTCTAAAGCGAAACCAGAAATAGTACTAAACTCCGTTAAGCTGGTAGAGAAAGTTAATCCGGAAGTTAAGGTCCTATGCGGAGCTGGGATAACCACCGGAGATGATGTTGAAGCCGCTATTAACCTAGGCACAGTCGGAGTACTCTTAGCATCTGGTGTGGTAAAAGCCAAAGATTGGTACAGCGCTATAATGAATCTAGTTAAACCCCTGCTAAAATAAATATTTCTTTCCAATTCTAATTAGAATTTACAACTTTCTTCCAATAACTAAAAACCAAAATATTAAAAAACTCTCAATAGGATAGATTCATGGGTCCGACGCCACGGGGCCAGGAAACCCCTAACGTGGCCCAGCCAGGAAGGGCGGCGACTATATTGCCGCAAGCCTTCGGAGCCGTAAGTCCCGGGTTCGAATCCCGGCGGGCCCGTTTTCACTTTCACTAAATTCTGTTTTTATGAGCTAGAGTAAAATCTACAATTTTTCAAGTGATTCCGCATATTTGTTAATATTTTCTCAGTTCATGTAAAACCGTCAGCAGATGTAGGCACATCTATATCCCTTTAACTACGTAAGGTATAGCAATATTTTCTAGCGTAATAAAATCCAGATTTATCTCCTCTGTTGTGAGAGTTTCTTCTAGGGGAAATTACATAAATATAACATAGTTTTTGGAGTATTACTAGTAAAATTAAGGATAGAAGCATGAGTGTTTAAGCTTTAGGTGAAGGTCTTGAAAGTATATATAGAGACGTATGGATGTTGGTTAAGTAAGGGAGAGAGCAATATATCTCGAACAATTATAGAAGAGAATGGAGGAAGTTTAGTTGATAGTATATTCGAGGCCGATGTTGTAGTAATACACACTTGTGCAGTTAGGGGGGATACCGAACGTAAAATGATCTCGAGGATAAGAGAGCTTGCTGATATTTGTAAAGCTGGAAATAAAAAATTAGTGATTACTGGTTGTCTAGTTAATGTAAGACCAGCTACGATTTCTCGAATAGCTCCTATAGCTAGCCTAGTCGAGCCAGGATATTTGGATGAAATTTGGAAGGTAATTATGTCGCCAGAGAAGAAAATAATTGTTAGAAAGTATGAATGGAGGAGATGTCGTTTTCCCGCTTATAAAAAGGGAATCTGCTATATAGCGCCTATTCAGAGTGGTTGTTTGGGCAATTGCGCATTTTGCATAGAGCCTATTGCTAGAGGGCGACTCCACAGTTATCCGCCTGATATAATAATTGAAGAAATATTTAAAGCGGTAAGAAAAGGTGCTAAAGAAATCTACCTTACAGGTCAAGATGTCATATGTTATGGATTGGATAGAAATACAACATTACCTGAGCTTATAGAAAAAATATTAAGAAAAGTTGAAGGGGAATATTTTATCAGAATAGGAATGCTAGAACCTAGTCTTACAGCTAACTTCATTGATGAATTAATAGATGTAATGAAAGATGAGAGAATTTATAAATATCTACATCTGCCTCTTCAGGCGGGCAGCGATAAGATTCTAAAACTGATGAACAGGAAATATTCAGTTGAAGAATATATTTGCTTAGTAGAGAAAATTCGAAAGAACATACCTGCTATAACTATAGCAACTGACATAATTGTCGGCTTTCCGGGGGAAACTGAAGATGATTTTAAGAGAACCGTTGCTGTCCTAAAAAAAGTGAAACCTGATAAAACCCACATAGCAAGATACACTATCAGACCCTTTACTGCTGCAGCTAATATGAAGCAGGTACCTGAGTCTGTTAAGAAGAGACGATCGAAAATACTCTCCGAAATAGCTGCTAGAATTGCTTATGAGAGAAATCTTAGACATTTAGGTAAAATTGAAAAAGTTCTCATAAACTCTATAGGCCATGATTCATGTTTTATGGGACGAACTTTCAACTATAAGCCAGTGATAATCCCAGTAAAACCAAGACTTGAGATAGGTTATATCGGCTTTTTCAAGATACAATCAGTTACTCCAATCTATTTAAAGGCATTATAATTTAAGCATAGCAATTCATGTGAAATCGTTATATTTCTCTATGACATGATTTTCCAGGGATAAATATGATAGTTATTGCCGGACCTGCCTCAAATGGTATTGGTTTCAGGCTTAGCAAAATTCTGAAAGCCGAGTATACCAGAGCAGTAACGAAATTTTTTCCGGATGGGGAAACTTACGTGAAGATTGAAGGTGAAATTGAGGGAAGAGATGCAGTTATTGTTCAATCTCTCTATCCTCCTCAAGACAGACATTATCTACAGCTGTTATTCATGATAGACACTGTAAGGGATTTGGGGGCTAAGAGCATAGTAGCAGTAGTGCCCTATATGGCATATGCACGCCAAGATAAGAGGTTTCTGCCGGGTGAGGCTATTAGCATAAAGACAATATTAAAAGGTATAGAGCACGCGGGGGCCGAGTATTTGATAACAGTGGACATTCACAACGAGAAAAGTTTAGAGGAATGGCTCAATATAAAATATGTTAATTTATCCGCAGCACCTATCTTGGCGAAATATTTCGAGAGGAGAATGCGAAATCCTCTAATATTAGCACCTGATAGAGGAGCATTAAACAGAGCTAGAGAAGCAGCGGATGTTTTAAATTGTGAATACGATTTTTTAGAAAAATACAGGGATAGAAATACAGGAGAGGTTACTATAAAACCTAAAAAGTTGAAAGTTAAGGGTAAAGACGTACTTATAATAGACGATGTTATAAGTACTGGAGGAACTGTTGTATTAGCGACGAAAGAACTTCTAAGATTAAATGCTGATAAAGTTTACATAGCTTGCACGCATCCTTTGTTTGCTGGAAATAGTTATGAAAAAGTTCTCTCATCTGGTGTGGAAGAAATAGTGGCTACCGATACAATACCCTCTCCCGTGTCCTACGTATCCGTAGCACCTTTAATTGCGGAATATCTTAAAAATATCTTGAAATAATCCATGAGCATCTGGCATACGTTAGATATTCTGGCCATAACCGATGTTAGCGGTATGGGTATAGTTTTATAAGCTCTACAAGAAAGCTGTAGCGAAACAAGGAGATAGTCTTACAAAACTTGCTACAAATCTTATCGCGAATGTTATTGAGGACGGCCATATCGCTATAACTACAGGCTTCCTGATACCTCCAAATTATATTCCTGAAACAGATGGTTTTGTAGCCGCTTTAACGTTTTCGCGTACATTTAGAGGCATTTTCAACTCTAATTTCTTTATAATTACTGAACAAAGAGCAGCAAATTTCGTCCCTAAATCAATACTGGATGATATTACTTTAATTCCTATTCTAGGAAAAGGATATACTGAAGATTTTCTAGCTATACTCTCTGAAAATGATATAGATGTACTTATTTTTGTAGAAAAACCCGGTGTAAATAGCAAGGGGAGAATGTTAACGTTTCGCGGTTTAGATGTGACTGAAGCGCATTTAGACGCTATGGCTTTAACACATGCCGCTAAGGAACTCGGAATACCTACAGTAGGTATCGGAGATAGAGGAAATGAAGTAGGTATGGGAGTAATCGCTAAAGAATTAACAGAGAATGCTTGTATAATTAAAACAGACGTTCTTCATGTAGGCGCTACATCTAATGATGCTCTATTTTCTATCGAAACCGGTATATGCCTGGTTAAAAAAGTGAACGGATACCATTCATGGAATCTCGAAGAATACTACTTAAGAAATCTCGTAGACTCAGGATTCGTGGATGGAGTTACCGGTGAGAAGTCATATAGCGTAGATTCAATACCAGCTTGTATTCTCAGATGTAAAAATTATATCTATAATTTTTTCGTAGGTAATTGTTTTAAATCCTCATCCACACAGTCTTGTCCTTAGAATCCATGAGTTCGATACCCATTCTGTGTAATCTTTCTCTTATCCAGTCGCTTAGTTCATAATCTTTTCTTTTCCTTAGTACGCTTCTCACTTCGACTATTAAATCTATTAAATCTTTAACATTAATATCGGTAAATGCTTCTGTAAGGTGTTTATCTAAAACTCCTAGAACAATATTAAATTCCTTGAGCAGAGTTAATGCTCGTAATGCCACGGCATTCTCCGGTTTTACAATAATTCTGTTAAACACTATGTTTGTGAGTTTGTATACGTAACTGAAAGCTTTACTTGTATTAAAGTCGTCGTCCATTGCATTGTAGAATCCAATTCTCAGTTCGTCTAGTTCTTTCATTATTCTTAGTCCATAATCACTTAATCTAAAACTGGTTTCAGTCTCCTTTATTATTTTTCTAAGAGTATAGATCGTAGTGACGAGCCGTTTATAGTTTTGTTCTGCCTGTTCTAGAGCTTCTTCAGAGAAAGAGAGTATTGTCCTATAATGGGCAGTAGCTAACCATAGCCTGACAATCTCCGGTTTCCATTTTTTAAATGCATCACGAAGAGAAATGATATTGCCGAGAGATTTACTCATTTTTTCCTCTTTTATGGTTAGCATGCCTGTATGCATCCAGTATTTGACCCATTTTTTTACTCCAAACGCAGCTTCGCTTTGAGCTCTTTCATTTTCATGATGAGGAAATATCAAATCCGATCCTCCACCATGTATATCAAATTGTTTGCCTAGATACTTGCTGGACATTACGCTGCATTCTATATGCCATCCTGGCCTGCCGGGACCCCAAGGAGAATTCCACCAAGGCTCACCGGGCTTAGCGGCTTTCCATAGAGCGAAATCGTATGGTTTTTTCTTCTCTTTCGCGAAGAGTTCTTGGCTCCAAAGCTTTTTCTCGTATCTCCTGCTAAGTTTCCCATAATCTTCGTATTTATCTACTTCGAAGTAAACGCTACCGCTGGGTGCGACATAGGCATAGCCTTTATCTATAAGGACTTGAATGAATTCTATAATCTCTTTTATATGTTGAGAAACGCGTGGATGAAGATCTATTCTTATATTCAGCTTTTTCAGAGCATCCATGTAATCCTTAGTATATATATCTACTATTTTTTTCCAATCAACGTTTTCTTCGTTTGCCCTGTTTATAATCTTGTCATCTATATCGGTTATATTTTGTACATAGAAGACATCGTAGCCTTTTAACTTAAAATATCGCCTTATGACATCGAATGCTACATAAGTCCTTGCATGGCCGAGATGGCTATAGTCATAAACAGTAGGCCCACATACGTACATTAAGACTTTGCCTTTATTTATTGGGTTAAAAGCTTCAAGCTTCCTACTAAGAGTATTATAGATTTGCAACACAATATTGACCACCGGATATCGTGTTTACATAAGTTCTTTCATATATAGTTTTCTTTCAAGATTTAAGATCTTCGGATGCTCCAGTTAAATTCTGCAATTTCAACGTAGCAATGCCTAAACTGGTACAGAGTAGTTTATATTTCAGATAGCTTAACTAGAATATCTGTGGAGGAGAAATACTCCTTACAATTTAAACTAGAATATAGAGTTTTTGAGACATTATTTTTCTCTCTAATACTTTTCATAACTTCACTTGAAATAGCTACAGCACTGAATGCTATTTTTTATCCAAATAGATACCCCTTAAAAGTCGACTCAAGAGAAGAGACTTTGTTAACTGCGTCTTCTCCCTGCATAGCTTATCTGGTTCACTGTCTTTCAAAAGCTTTATCTATAAGAGTTATGGGGGAAAACCAGCATTTAAGTTCACTTTTTTCAAAATTTTTCCTCTATTTTCCTTCTTTGATGCATCATTTGAAAAAAGAGATGCTAGAAACTTTTTGGCAAAGACTCTGGGACTAGACAGCGTAGTAGCATCATTTCTCCTTTTTGCATCCATATTCATGCCAAACTATGATTTTCCACTCGTATTAACGTTTTCATTATATATCTCGCTATTCAGTCGTCGCTTATACCTATTTCTTATTTCTCTTTTCCTTCCTTCGGGTCTTAAACTTGTAGATTTAGTAGACCAGGCCTTTTTCTATAGACGTAATTTGGAAATTGGTGGAACTAGTTTTGAACTGTTTATTAGATTATGGATGGTGTGGACCACTATAGTTTTCGCCGCAGTCTGGCTTTTTTTCCTAATGATAGAAGCAGGAGCTATGATTTATGGAGTTAGTTTTACTCTTAAAATATGTTTTCTAGAGATTTTTTCTATTGAAAGAGTTAACAATTTATTCAAAACAGAGTTTAATCCTATAAATGCATTTATATTCTCATTATTATTATTATCCATTGTACTTTCTCTTGTAGAAGTGGGAATTAGAGAATAGTGTGCCGGGTGTGGGTATTCTGCTTTTCATCGCCGCGTGTCCGCGTCTCGAGCAGAGACCGTCACCCGGCATTTTATAATAACGTTACGCCGCAATATTACCTTTACGTGCTAGCTAACTATATATAATATTGTGCTTTATGTTTATCTTAGTAAAGACGCGCCGAAATGCCGCTCAGAGAGAGCACGTCGAGCTGAGGGCGTTGTACCGCCAGGCGAGGAAGACGTGTGTTAATGAGCGGCTACAGGCGCGTCTATAATAATCACCTTTTTATATAATGTTCATGTATTTGGTAAAAAGACTAAATGAAGAGACACGCGGTGTCTAGAATGGGAGGTCCACCTGTGAATGCGAAATATCTAATATATGCGTCGATAGAAGTCGATGGTATAGTCGAAAAACCAGATATTATTGGTGCTATTTTCGGCCAAACAGAGAGCATTCTAGGAGAAGATTTAGATCTGAGAGAATTACGGAAAAGCGGGAGGATAGGAAGAATAGATGTAAAAATAGAGAATAAAGGAGGAAAAAGCCATGGTACTATAATTATTCCTTCTAATCTAGATAGAGCGGAAACCGCACTTATAGCTGCTGCTATCGAGATAGTTGACAAAGTGGGCCCATATTCTGCTAAAGTTAGAGTTTTTAAAATAGAAGATGTAAGAGCTGAAAAGAGAAAGAGAATCATTGAAAGAGCGAAAGAGATTTTGAGGAAATGGGTAGAAGAGGAAATGCCCGAAACAAAAGAACTAACAGAAGAAGTATTAAAAGTTGTCAGAGAAGCCGAAGTTATAAAGTATGGACCGGATAATCTTCCAGCAGGACCAGACGTTGGTAGAGCTGATACGATAATTGTGGTAGAAGGACGTGCTGATGTTATAAACTTACTCAAGCACGGATATAAGAACGTGATAGCTGTGGGTGGAGCCACGATACCCAAAACAATAGTGGAGCTTAGTAAGAAAAAAACGGTAATAGCATTTGTTGATGGAGATAGAGGAGGCGAATTAATACTTAAAAATCTTACATCAGCAGCTGACGTTGATTATATAGCTAGAGCGCCGCCAGGTCGTGAAGTGGAAGAACTTTCTGGAAAAGAAATAGCTAAATGTTTAAGGAATAAATTACCAGTTGAAGAATACTTAGAAAGTATATCAAAAGAAAAAATTTCTATCGGAAAGATGAAGATCGGCGAAGAAGTGGAAGATAAAGTTATGGAAATAGAAATACCTAGTGATATCATAAAGAGCATAGAAAGTTTGAAAGGCACCTTATTAGCGCGAATATACGATGAAAGATGGAAAATTATAAGGGAAGTGCCGGTTAGGGATCTTATTAATGTGCTTAAAGAAGAGATTGATGTGGCGCATGCTATTATATTCGATGGCATAGTGACCCAGCGAATAGTGGATGCGGCTTACTCAAAGGGAGTTAAAATACTCATAGGTGCACGAATGGGAGATGCTACGCGAATACCGGAAAAGCTAACAATTTTATCATATCCGGAGTTATTAAGCTAGCATTAGGATTTCTCCATCTTTCCATAAATATTCGAAGTATATTCTTGCTAAGTTTACGAAGAACTCCATGTCTGACCTTAGACCTACGTATAGGTTTTTGTTTTTAACTATGAACATTACTTCGTTACAGATAATGCCGCCTCCAAAAAGTTTATCTCTTATTCTGATTTTTAAATTTGAACCTTTGAACTGATCTAAAATTGTATCTTTTAAATCTTTACTAGTCAAAAATTTAATCTCATAACTGGCAGAAAGCCATTTTATTTTCTCAACAAATCGTCCATCTTCGATTATCTCTCTAAAAGGAAGCGCTATCATAACATATCTGCCGCATCGTTTTTCAAGCAAATCGATGATGCTATTAACTATGCTCTCATACCCGTAGACCATATACAAGGTGCTTAAAACTACCTCAGCGCCGCTCCTAGTAGCATTATATATGCTTTGTAGGTCTTTTACAAATAGATCTTCAATTATATCTATTTCCGATAATAATCTCTTTTTAGCATAGCTCCAAGCCTCGATAGGAGGAGATGGGTAAAAGATCGTAGGTCTCGTATTACTAGTTATTACCCATCGTTTTTCTCTAAGTTTCTTCAATACAGAGTATATTTTAGTTATAGGTATACCTGTCCGTTCACTAAGCTCAAGAGCTGAAAGACCGCCATAACTCACTAAAGTTAAATAAGCCTTTATCTCACTATCTGTAAATCCAAGAATCTTCATTTTATCCTTTAATTTTTCCAAAGCATCTATTTCCATAATCGCAAGGGTAAAGTTATAATGCGGGGGCCGGGATTCGAACCCGGGCAGGGCTTCCCCAGCGGAGTTCTTATCTCGGCCCTTTTACCTAAGATCCTAAGTCCGCCCCCTTTGACCTAGCTCGGGCACCCCCGCGCCGAAAAATACTCTCAACCACACTATAAATTCTTTACTTCATCCTTATTCTAGTTCCTATATTCTCTCCTCTTATTGCTCTTATAATGTTCATCGGAGGTCGACCATTGACAACCACGGCAGGTATTTTGGCTCTCTCTAGTATACGGAGGGTCATGTAGTCTATAAGCGGATAAGTTCCAGCTTTCACTTCTTTCTCTCTAAACATCTCTTTTAACTGGTCTATTGTAATTTCATCTATTTTCTTAGCAGAAGGATCTTTAAAGGGGTCTCTTGTATATATTCCTTCAACATTCGTCGCTATTATCAGTAAATCCGCTTTTATAGTTTCAGCTATTATAGCGGCCGTTGTTGTTGTTGATTGACCCGGTTGCAATCCACCCATAACGATAATTTTTCGGCGAGAACTGTAATCGAGAACATCCTCCACTGTATTCGGTATTTTTATAGGGCCTCCAATGAATAGGGAGAGGAATAGAGCATTTAATCTAGAAATTTCAATACCCATTAAGTCGCATAATGCCTCATTTATGCCTCTTTTTCGAAGCGCGTCAATGTAAAATCTAGATAATGAACCACCGCCAGTTACTATGATCATTTCATGTTTCCTTTTAATATCTTCGAGGACTGATGCTAACTCTCTGACATAATCTAGATCTACTATTGACATTGGCGTGGACAGAAGGTGCCCGCCTATTTTTATTACGATTTTCATCTAGCTCCTGAATTTTAAACTTAAAAAAATATATGAACTTTACCTGTTATGGGTATCTATGCGTGTTAGATAACATTTAAATTTAAATTATCTAAATACGTGTAAACTGTGGATACATCGGTGCGGCAGAATGGAGAAAAGTAAGTTAGAGAAGTTTAGAACGGAAAGATTGATAAAAGAATTAAAATCGAAAAGGGGTCGAGGTACAGAACTTATTTCACTCTACATACCAGCTGGAAGACCCATAGGAGAAGTAATGAGTGTTCTTAGAGAGGAGTATTCAACGGCTACTAATATAAAAGATAGAACAACAAGACATCATGTCTTAGAAGCACTCACTTCAATAATGCAGCGATTAAAATTGTTCCGGAAAACGCCTCCTAATGGGTTAGTCATTTTCGCAGGTTACGTGGCGAGCGATGTGCCAGGCGATGAGAAAATGGAAATTTACGTCTTAGAGCCTCCTCAAAAATTGAGAACGTGGCTTTATAGATGTGATTCTCAATTCCACACGGAAATCCTAGAGGAAATGATCGAAGTAAAAGAAATCTATGGACTGATAGTCCTAGACAGAGGAGAAGCTGCTTTCGGGATTCTTAAAGGAAAATTCCTGGAGGTGGTAGAGGAAATAACTTCAGGTATCCCAGGTAAGCATCGGGCAGGAGGACAATCCGCTCGGCGCTTTGAGAGGCTTCATGAATTACTCGTACACGAATTTTATAAAAGAATAGGCGAACACGCAAATAGGATTTTTCTCCCTATTAAAGATCTCAAAGGACTTATTATTGGAGGACCTGGACCAGCGAAAGATGAGTTTATTGATGGAGATTATCTACACTACGAGCTTAAGCAAAAAATCATAGGAGTATTTGATGTTGGATATAGCGGAGAAGCTGGAATCTATGAATTAGCAAATAGGGCTTCCGAATTACTTGAAGATGTAGGCTATATAAGGGAACGACAATTAGTAAACAAGTTTCTATATCATTTAGCGAGAGATACAGGTCTTGCGGTCTACGGAGATGAGGAAGTTAGAAAGTGTCTTTTAATGGGAGCGGTTGACATATTATTAATTTCTGAGAAACTGGAAGCTGTGAGGGCTTTGTTGAAATGCGAGAAATGCGGTTATAGGGAAGATAAAACATTTAGAGGTGAAATCAAATCATTGCGATGTCCCAAATGTGGTGGTCAAATGATAGTTGAAGAATCCAAGTCATTAATTGAAGATTTAGTCGAATTAGCGGAATCTGTAGGTACAAAAGTTGAACTTATTTCAACAGAAACTGGCGAAGGGAAAGAATTATTGAAATCTTTTGGTGGTGTAGCCGCTATATTGAGGTTTAAATGCAGCATTTAACCCGTTTTGTGATTTCAGCATTTAATTTCTGTAAGCAAGTTATCCGCAATTTTTAAAGTATATTAATAAGGCAGTCATTTCATGTGAAAAAATGTGGAAAAACTAACCAAGCGAAGACTCGAAATTATCCTCAGTAAAATGTCTCTGCCTAAGAACCTTAAAAGAGAGTGGGAACAATATCCTACTCCAGGCCCTCTTGCTGCTAGAATTCTCTGGATAGCCCATGCGACCTACAACGATATTTACGATAAATATGTACTAGATTTAGGTACAGGAAGCGGCGTGTTTGCGATTGGCGCTGCTATATTAGGAGCCAAATGTGCCTTGGGAATCGACATAGACTTTTCTATACTTACATTTGCTAAAAAATATGCTGAAGAGTTCAGTTTGAGCAATCTAGATTTTCATTGTGTTGACGTGAAGTATCTTAATCTTAGGCAACGAATGGACACGGTGATTCAAAATCCTCCTTTCGGAGTGCATAGGCCCGGAAGTGACGTATTATTCTTAGA
>QMRG01000027.1 GCA_003649235.1 Thermoprotei archaeon
TAGAGATGGAAAAGGTAGTTGAGACAGGCATACCTGTAATAATAGGCAATATAACAATAAAAAATGGATTGTTGAAACTAGTAAAAGAGGAAACACCTAAATATACGAAAATAATAGTGTAGAGTAGTGATGAGGCGAGCAGAAACTGATAAGTGATGTATGCCAAACCGACTGAGCCGCAAACTGTATCAGTCCTATATACCTTTCTTCACTTGATGAATGATGGAGCTGTATCATGATAATATAGCTATTAACTATGTTTTAAAGCGTAGGAAAATGTTAACGAAGCAAGAAGTGAATCTCTTAGTTAAGTTCGATAAATGGTGTAAAATGCAGGGGCATACTACTGCTACACGATATAAGAACGTGACTTTTGCTACTAGATTACTGATATATATGAATACACATGGATTGCAGATAGAGGACTTAAACAATAAGTACGAGAACATAGTCATGGATTTTCTCGACACTTTAAACGTGAGCCGTAATACAATAATAAAATATTTCATTGTCAGTAGAACCTTTGCACGATTTCTAAGGGATCGTTTCGGAATGAGAATAGTCATAAAGAATAAAATTCCAAAAACAAAAGAGCAACTTCCCGAGGTGCTCTCCGAAGAAGAAATAATGGAAATAATATATGGCATTCAAAACCCCAAATTTAAACTATTTTTCGCATTAACATACGAAACTGGCGCCAGGAGAAGTGAAATGATAAACATAAAGCTAAAGCATATAAAGATGTATGAAAACTACGCGGAAATTGAGATACCGCAGAGTAAAAGCGAGCCACGCGTCGTACCTGTCGTATTGTTTTATCCGATGCTGAAAAGATATCTAGATACCCATCCGGCACGGGAATATCCTGAATCCTATCTCTTTTTTAGCAATAGAAACGTATTCAGACCTATGAGTTTAACTACAATTTGTAATTTCTTTGACGATTTATCAGAAAAATATGGAAGAAGAATTACACCGCACATTTTACGACATAGCCGAGGAACACAACTAGCAACACTAGGTCTGGTGGAGAAGGAAATAATGGCAATTCTTGGACACCGAACACGAAGAATGGTAGATAAGTATATTCACCTAGCTGGCCGGGACGCTCGAAGTCGACTACTTGAAATCTATGGAATAAAAAAGCGTACATGCATAAATAATGTAAAGTGCCAGCGATGCGGTCATGTAAATCCTGCAGGTGCACGATACTGTGTAAATTGCGCCCATCCATTAACCTTGGAATCGGCGCATGAATATTACCGTTACCAGAAGAAATTCGAGAAAATAATCCAGAAACTTGAGAAAATTGACTTGGAAAAACTTGAAAAAATACTTTAGACTTTATACATTTTCTTAATTAAAACATATCTACGAAGCTTTTTCTTCTTGGGGCATTGATAGACAGCATAGAGCTTGTCGTTTTTACGCATAAGACCGGCAAGAACCATGTAGTGATTATGCTTGGGACATTTTATAGGTGGTAGAGTTGCTAGATCTATCCCCTCGTACATTTTAATCTATTCCCTCCTGGTCATAAAGACAGCTATTACGTGGCTTGGTATAGCTTCGACACCGGGTATAGCTTCGGGAATCACGGCCGCTAAAGGCCAAACGCTACGGAGCAGTATAGCGTTTACAATGGCGACTCCCAGGTCGCCGAGATCGCCTATTATAGGGATTTGCCCCGCTAAGGCTAAGTCGACCGCGTCCTGTAAAGCGGCAAGTATTATAGCTATAAAGAACCGCAGATTTTCAGGGAGAATTAAAGCCACTATTATAAAGCCTAAGAAAAGCAACAAAGATGACCCAGCGATGACTTCAAACCCCGTTAGAACCGCCTCAGATCCCTTAAGCCTACCCACTATCGCTGCTGTAAAAATAACAGCAATTATAATTGCGGTAAGAAGTCCGGCATCCTTCATACTCTTACCTCCTAAAAGCTATGTAAAGCAAGAATCCAAATACACCAGCTAAGATCATCAAGTTTATCGCTCCAGTAATCCAGAAGAAGATCACGCTGACTATGCCGAGCGCACATCCATATTCTACCCAGAAGTTGCCTATTCTATCGGACAAAAATCCACGTAGAAGCCACCAGACCACGTAGCCCGCTATGAACCACGCGCTTAGATAAATCAGTAATAAATCTCCAGAACCTCCTGGTCCTTCAAAAATCATCCACATATAGTAGTATATGCTACCGACAACTGCCTCACCTATTAAAATGTCGACGAGAAAGCCGCCGCTAGGCCTTAAGCATCCTATAAGTACTGCTGCTACGATTACCGCTAAAACTATAACTGCTAAAAGCTTCTCATCACGCATTTTATCCTCCAAGGAAAGAAAACCAAGAAAACCTTATGCTAGTCAAACAGAACTTCAGCGGCTTTTTGGAGATCTTCTCTTATTATATGTAGGTACCTTTCTGTAGATCTAATCGAAGAGTGGCCGAGTAGAGTTTGTATAGTTCTAATATCGACCTTGCGCTTTAGCAGGTGTGTTGCCCGTGAATGTCTAAGGATGTGAGGAGTAACTTTCTTGGAAATTCCCGCCTTTAACGCGTACTTTTTAATTATCCGCTGAATATGCCGGCTAGACAATCCTAAAACGTTCTCCAGGTCGACATTGCGTAAAACGTTGGCCGTTGCCTCATCGAAGTAGACTATACGCTCTTTCCGCCCCTTACCATAGATTATAACGTATCTCTCTTCTAAGTTGAAATCCTCTTTTTCAAGCTTTTCATACTCACCCACCCTCATACCGGTTACATAAAGCAAGCGTAGAATCGCATAATCCCTATAGCTAAACTGTCTAGCAACTTCCAGAAGTCTGCGGATCTCCTCCTCAGTGAGGAACTCTGGAAGTTTCTGCGCCCTCTTAGGCGCCTTAATTCTAATCCTAACACCTAGAAACTCGTAAAACCTCTGTAACGCCTTAACGAGAGGATAAAGCGAGTCGGGAGTAGACTTACTCCGAAGCTCCCAGAGAAGATAATCACGTATAATATTTTTCTTAGGCTCCTTCCAGTCAAGCTTACGCCTGAGACAATACTCCAAGTACCGGCGCACATAATTCATGTATCTACGGCAAGTCTGTTCGGTCCTGCCTTGACTCCTTAACCACAAAATGAATTTTTGTAAAATTTCCTTAGCCTCTGATACTTCAGTTGTCGTGATACTCACCTCAGTAGAAAAATGCCGTAATATGTAAATCCTCAGTAAAACAGGCTAGGTGACCCCCAGTAGACCTCGCTGAACATCCTTCTTCCTTTACTTCTCTCTTTGAAAAGCGCTTTAGAAAAATTCGCTATACTTACAAACGCCCTGTTTTTACCCTCAAGTAATCTTTCTCTCTGTCGCTCCACAAGCGTATTCACATCCAAACTTCGCTTACCGCCTAGCTCATGGATCCTCTCTGATACTCTCTCCTTAAGGATCTTATACTGCTCATAAAGTGGAAATAGAAGTCTGTCACGGGGGTAATATAGCTTTTCAATTTCACCATCTAAAATCCGTATTTTAAGTACTACATGGACTTGACCTTTTCTAAACTTGTTTTTCGCAAAAACAATAAAAAATTCACGAGGTAGATCTACATTCCTTGCACGAGCCTTCAGCTTACCAATATAAATCCAAAACTTGACATAGTTTCTAAGAGTATACCAGCTCCTTATAGGACCTATACTCTGGAGAAAAATAGCCTTCCAGACTTGTCCACCTCTTCTGGTCCTTCCCGCCTGGTATATTATATGCACGTAGTACTTCCTAGATCTCAATTTCAAAGCCCTCTTCTTCTGGACCGAGACTAAAATCAATATCGAGATCTTTCAAAATCGCCTCTGCCTCCTCCTTCTTCATCTTCTTCCTAGGTCTTCCCCGCCTTCTCCTCTCCCTCTTCTTAAGCTTTGACTCCAAGATTTTAGCATCTTCTACGATTTCTTCAGCAAACGGAAGACGCTCAGGTATTAAACGCGGTACATCATCCCAACTCTTCAACACGTATCCTTCACGCTCGAGGATTTCCCACGTTGAATAATAGGGGGACTCTATCTGAAATGTCGGCAGAAAGGACCTAATAAGCTCAACCCTGACAGTCGACCAGCGGTTAATCCAAAATGCGAATTTATAAGCGTTGAGATATCCGCTTGCAACAATATTTTTCATCTCTTTTTCGAATTCAATCCCAGGAACTTGACCTAAAATATCTTTAAGATCCCGCGGATCCAGATCACTGATTAACAAATTCTGGGCTTCAGCAGCAATAAAAGGCGCTACTTCGACAGGTCGATGGGTAGCAAAGTCGACGGCTATGCGTTGCCCCCTGGCAGACGCGATCATGTCGCTTATACTCTGCATAGTACGAAACATGGTGCTGCTTCTAACTGCACCGCTGGCTAGGAACTTCGCCTCGTCAAACTGCAAGTTGAGATCAACAGACTTGTCGACTTGCCGGAAAAGAAGTAGAGACTTGAGCGCCGTGGCTATGGCTCTGCTAAGGTTTCTTCTATTAGTATAGCGAAATGTTACAAGCACTCCAGGTTTTAAGATAAGCCTCCAATATTCCCCCAAGTTAAAGGCATCTAAGTCCTCAACCTCTACTATACGATCAATTTTCGTCGGAGGACCTGGAATCGCATCGAGATCCTTCTCATCTTCTATGAAAACTAACCCTATGACTTCAACGCCCCGAGGTTTAAGCTTATAAGTTTCTACAAGAGCACTATACGCCTCTTCATGATACTCCTTCTTCATAGGTAATGCTGCGAGATAATCCTGCATGCGATCGTCAATACTTGCCCTTATCACACAGTAGCCCCTATCCAGTCGAAATTGCGCTAAAGCGTTGAGACGGGTGGTTTTACCGGAGCCCCGCTTACCCATATCAACCGTAGTGGGTACATAGCTTCCCTTTACTAGGAAAGGATTTGGATCTAAAACTTCAAGATATAGAGTTCCCGACCTCTTCAGCACGCCACTAATCCATAACTCCCTATCTACCATGAGAAATGGACTGGGTAATGGATCATAGTAACCCCATCTAATCTCAGCGGGATCTACCTCTACTTTCAAGTCGTAACTTCTCGAGTCAAAAGATAAAGCTAGAGTTTCCCGTTTCAAGTCATAATATACCTTATTGAATACTTTACGGAATCTAATTTTGTATTCCTCAGCGTCGACCAGTCTTTCGGGATTAGCTTTACTCATGGCTAGAAAACAGTCATATAGCACCGCTGCTTCTATTGCTTCCAAGATCTCCGAGTCAGGCGAGTTTTCGGACAAAATTGCCCAGAAAAGAAGAAGCGCAAGCTCATACAATTCTGCCGAAATATCACGCGGTGGCTTTACAAGCCCTGACTCAAAAATCCTAGCGTCAAAAGTTACACGATCACCGAGCATGGCCACGAGAGGCAAGCCTTCATTCTCCTTGTATATTCTATTAATTTTCCTCAGGACTAGGTATAGTATCTTTATTGCCTCCGCCTTATGGACATAACTCGCATAAATAATCAATTCCTTTACATCGTCATAATCGAAATCGCTAATATCTAAAAGTGTTAAATAAAACACTTTATCCTCGAGTACAGCGACAGGCGCCCACTCGTTCTGCACAGAGTAGATCATATCGCTGCGGATCCATAGATCTAAAATCCTCCTAGCTTTATTATAGAACTCTCCTCCAAGACTAGTTAAAATACGAACTGCGCTGTAAACCGCATCACTCCAATTCCCGCTAGCCAAGTTCTCTAGGACCGTCGACAAGGAAGCTATGGCGTGGAGATCTAGGCTAACTCGGCCTTCCTCCAAAACTCATCCCTCCAAAAGGAGCAGAATTGCGGGCAGCGACTATCTTATAATAAGCTTCCCGCACAACCTCTTCATCTCTTAAAATCGCCGCTTTAGTATACATAACGGCTAATGATGCTAGACTACTTCCATGCTGTTTTAGCTTACTTATAAAGTAATCTTTCCACCTGATATACGCCTCCGGATAGTCTTCCCTAGAAAAAATCTGTAGAAAGACCCGCGCCCTATTGTAAAAGTCTCTTATTTTGTCAAAGTACTCGATTATGCTTAAACCCGCCTGTATCGTAAACATATGCTTCCTCTTTTCGCTAGGTTCTTTCCTCTCGACCGCTTGACCAGGATTTCCAGTGTTAATAACTATCTGGGGTTGATTCTGTCTGAGGGCTAACGGCAGTTCCTCCTCGCCTATAAACCTAGGCGTTCCCCGCTCAACCTCTAGGTGAATTATCTCCTCCACTAACTGGCTCAAATTGAACTGCAACTCGTCGAGACAGGAGAAAAACGTATCCGGAACGTCAAGGACGTCCGCTTTGGAAAGGACTTCCCTGAACCTACGCGCCGCATCAGTAACTTTCTCCGCTGCCGCTCTGAGATATTCTCTATCACTTCGATACTCAGAGGTAAATTTTTGAAAGCTCATTATTTAGCCACCTTTCTAGCCTCATGGTCCATATAAAATGCTGCTGCAAAACCTCCCAAAAGCGCTCCGCCAACAGCAGCTAGAATATTTCCATACACATTAGCAACGATAAAACTCCCAGTCGCGGCAGCTATAGCAACCATATAGGGACTGCCGTGCATCTGCTGGTATATCCTGGTAACATCCACCGCCGTAGGCTCCAAAGGTTTCAGGTTAAGCGCCATGCGAAGCTTAGTATTCTCAGCGCTTAACCTGCTTACCAGTTGCTCAAACTTCTTCGTCCGTTCTTTCAGAATTTTAAGCTCGCTTTTGACAGCGACCCAGTTTTTAACATTAGTTACCAGCAACGATAAATTCTCGGCGCCTTTAAAGTAGGTCTCCACGGCCTCACTTATATTCTCCATTTTCTCCGCTACGTCAAATGGCGCGTATAACAGTATTCTCAGATTTCCAACACCCTTAACATATACTTTCTCTTTTAGCCAAGTACCGATGCCCAACGTGATGGTCCTAGCCATTAAGCCGAAAGGAAACACGTAAAAGAAAGTCCTGTGCGGTCTCCCAAGTTCGCGGAGATCTTTAGTGGTATTAAAGTACTGTAAGAGAAGGATTTTCTCGCCACCCCAGTTAAGAAGATAAAGTCTGATATTTTCAAGCTTCAAGTCTTCGAGAATTCTCTCGACTTCATCCACCATATGCGTAGGCATGCCCTGACGTTCCAAAATCCTTCTCTGTTCTTCCAAATCCTCACGTAGAAGCTCCTTAAACTTCTCTAAATCCACTTTATTAATGTAATAGTTAGTTACTTCCTCGCATAGGACCAGCATGCGCTGATACTGCCCCGTATTTAACAGTACAACCAGATCAAGATAACCTAGAAAATTCCCGGGAAGAGGAAGTTTTTGCGACTGCCAGATAGGATAATAGACGACAACTCCAATAGTCAACGCTGAAAGAATCAAAATGTTTCTGCTGAAAGTGGGCAGTTCCGCGCTAAAGGCCGTAACAATTAAAATCATAGCAATTATAGCTCCGATGAGCGCTACCATACTGTAAAAGCTAATGTCGCGTTCCCCGAAACGTTCTAGAATTTCCTGGATCACTCTACTTCTCCCCCACAGTAGATACAGTATAATCGTCCATTATCGCGGAAGGTCTCGCTAGGTTTTAAAGGTCCATGCTCTTTACACCTAGCAATTATCCTTATCGCCTTTACTTCCTCTTTCTGAACTTCCCCTGTAGATGATCCTTTTTGCGTCGCTGTCACAACTATTTTCTGGTCCTTTTTCAAAAGCTCCGAAAGTATTTCCTGTTTTAGCCTTTCTTTAATTTCGGGGATCATTTGTGGCAGGAGAACCCTTTCAGCGTACATTTTACACAGGACCAGGCTAAATTCTATTTCATTACCCGTCTCTGCTGCAATAATCCAGCGCCTAGTCATCTCTAACGCCTCGGTCGACGGCAACCATGTGAGAAGCTTCTCCATAATCTCCTGGGCAAGTTCCAGATCTTTCTCGTATATTGTATGAGACAGTTGCCAAAGAAAACTCATTACAAGCACAATTCCAGTAACATAAAGACTAGCATCTTTTATTACTTCTACGGCTAATTTCTCGCCGATAGAATATACAAACCAGAAAGATCCTATAACGGCGACCGCAATACTCAATATCTTGAACTTATACTTTAAACCTCTCTTTAAGAAATATGCGTAGCTTTTCTTCCTAACGCCTACTGCTTGAGCGAATATTCTTCGATTCCTATTTTTCCGCTTTCCCAGGTTAGGCTTGAGACTATACTCTATCACCTTCACTTTCAATCAACCCCCTCAAGTTTTCTAGGATAGATTTGATGAGAAGATCGCGGTTTACTCCAGGCCTCGAAAGAGCCTCTATCTGCCTACCAAGCAAAAGCAGTTTCCTCCGCGCTTCAGGACCAACTATACCGATCTTCTCCACAGTTTTTCTTTCAGGCTTCAGCTCTAAAAGCTCTGAGAACTTTACATCTGCCCGAACCATCAACCTATTTACAACCATTACCAGAGTAAAGGCCATAGCCGAGACTACGCCCACTACGCTTACCAGTACGCTGTTAACGGCCATTATGTCGTTTTTGAAAGCGGTGAAGCGCTTATCCAACAACTTTGCAAGTACTTTCTCGCTTACAACGCCTCCCGCCGCGGCTCCAACCTTAAAAGTAACCGTTAGCAGGACCTCCTTTCCTTTAAACTCTACAGCATCAAGCTCGACTTCACCCTGTTTTATTATAAGCTTCCCAGAAACAGATTTAGAATAAGTCAGCGCGAAAACCGCCTTATAATTCCCCTGCTTCGTGAAGTTAGCCTTAATATGTAGAGGCTCACGCACAATCCTATACTCCACTGGTATACTTACTTTGTATTCGTCGGGTTTAGGCTCGAAGAATATAAGCGTAGTACCCGCTGGGATACCTACTTCCTTCTTAACCACCACTGGTTTAGCAAGCACGATCTGTGAAAGCAAAACTAGGCTAACTAGGAGTACTGGCAACCTCCTCAATAGCCTCACCCTCCTCCTCTAAAAGTTGTTTAAAGTATTGCAGTTCGATCTGGTGACAATAACGCGCAATATCCAAGAAGTATTGGCTAAGTAAGGCCCATCTTTTCACGTAGCGCTCTCTGCCTCTTCTACTTCTTCTAGTTGGAACCGCCAACCCTGTTTCCAACAACCATTTTCTCACGGTTTTCCAGTTTTTGTTTAGCTTTTGGGCAAGCTCGGTGATATTCAAATCACCGTCGACGATGCTGGTCCACAGTCTAACCAGCTCTGGCGTCAACTCGAGCGTTATGATAAGCTTCCCTCGCTCCTCGATAAGCCTGAAAACTTCATTCTCCACTTTCTTACCCATCCAAGAGAGAATAAGAAAACCAAAACTCGGGTTAAAACTGTAAAAAATTGGAGGTTAAAAAATTACAGCGATTTTCTTCTTCTTTTTAGGCAGAAATACTATAGCACCAGTCTTAGTGTCGTAGTACGCCTCCCATTCATCACTTTTCAAACCCGCTTTCTCCAACGCCTTCTCTCTAGCCTTACCAACCATGGGAAGCAGTCTAGACATGCTTTCACTCCTTAGCCAACAATATAATAATTATAATGCCCAGCAGTAGGACCAACCACCAGTAATCCTTCAACCATCCAAGCCCTATCTGATCTAAAAACCACTGTACTGGATCCCCGATAGTCTCTTCCGCTTGGCTCCATAGATCTTGGAACCAGCTCTGAATCCGGCTCCATATATCACTCCAGTTTCCTGGTGGCGTCCAGTTACCTATCCAGCTCTGAATCCAGCTCCACCAATCCCAACCAGTATTATTCCCGTCGCTACTAACGGGGATGAGTGGCGCGGTGTAGATGGTTGGACCGTTAACATCTATCATGGTTTCAAAAGTATAATACCCTTCCTTCGACACTTCTAACTCGTACGTTCCACATGCTACGGTGAAATTGGCTGGCGTAGTGTCAGTATCGGTCCAGGTGCTATTACTTAGCATCACGTTGGCCCCGGAAACAGAGTTTCCATCGGGATCCTGAGCAGTCACGTATAACCAGCATCCAGTACTCTCAATATAACCTAAGTATAACACAACCTCATCGTTATCTGATATACTTTTATCAATTGCAGTAGTCACAGGTCCTTTCTTGGCTTCAAATCTGTAAGATCCCGCCTCCAGACTGAAGACAGCAGACGCTACGTTAGTCTCCTCACCTAGCAAGGTGCCATTTTCCGCGTAAACCCTAATATAATCTGCAGTTATAAGCTCATCAGTCTCTGGATCCTTAACATAAACTGTAACGTTATATGTAATCCCAGAAGAATAGTTAAGATATATGTCGGTTAGTGTGTCATTTAATTTTACTATTATTAATCCATTTTCTGTGAATTCTTTGTACAAGTTTCCTGCAGGGCCATTTGCAAATATGCCTATTTTTGTGTCGTTTATGAAAACATAGCTTGTTTCTCCAGCATTAAACGTTTGCGCATATATCTCTGCGTTTGTACTATTGTATATTTTTACTGAAACAGGACTTGTATCGCTTATAATGCGTACAATCTTATGAGTAATCGTGCTGGCGTTTATCCACTGATATAGCTTAGTTATAATACTATAATCTGGTGTTTCACCCGACGCTAGCGTTTTTTCATACCATTTTAGCGCTACCCAGTGATTTGTATTATTGAAGTATAGATCCATCTGGTTACCTGTACCCGGGTTTGAATCTAGCGTTGCACCGGTTGTTTCGTAGATTTTGTTAAGATTTTCATCGTAAATTGCAAAATAACTCGCCCTCGCGTTTGTATAATAATGGGCTAAGTATATTATATAAAAGCCCTCGCTTGGAAAATCATAGTATATTTTATGTAGTACCCTCAAGTCGGAGGGATATGTGTTTGCAAGATATTCGTATAGTTGGCATGGCGGCTTAATATAAACTAAAACCGCTATTTCAAAATAACCTGAATTTCCAGTCGCTGAGCTAAATTGTCTTGTAACTACTTTATATGTATTGCCTGAACCGGTTTCCCACCATCCATTGAAACCATCCACTTCATAATCAAAGAAAGGCAACTTATTTGCATTAGGTAATGTCAGCGTGTTTATGGCTAAGATTATGAGTATAAAGAGGCTAAGATAGGTGCAAACAACCTTACTTTTCACTGACACCACCTCCGTAAGAAAATTAGTTTTAAAAATTATGCATGGTAAAACCTTAGCCGTCGCCAGGACATAAAGCCTAGCGCCAGAAATGTTATCGCCAGGATTATCTTTGCGTCGTCCGTCAACACGAAAATCAGCAAATCATACAGGGCATGGGCAAGCGTGGCGCCGAGGAGGCTCCCTCTTAGATCCAGTATTTCTCCCTGCTTACTGAAAAAGTATACTGTTAAGCTTATAATCACGCCAGCGGATGCTGTAAAGCCCATGACCCCTGCATCCCAGTTACTTCGAGGACCGTGTAACAAACCGAAAATTACATTGCTTATAATACTCGCGGGAAGAAAGCCAACTCCCAAAATCCTCATAAAACCCAGTGGCAGGACCAAGCGAAACATAAGCTCTTCTCCAGGTCCTACTAGGAGATTGAAATACCATACCGGGTCGACGAACAAATTGAAACTCTCTGCGTTGTCAGGAGGTACGCTAAGCACTGCTGGAGCAGTTATATTTAGTAATAATAAGGCCCCCAATACCGTAAAAAAGGTTCCCGCAAAACGGGTCCAATATCTCATTCTCTCTCCCTACTAGACTTATAGACTAGAAACCCCGTAACGCCTAGGACCAACAAAAACACTTTAATAGCTAACTGAACATCGGCAGGTAAACTTTCAAAGGCTTGAGATAACACGTATAAGCCGCTTCCCTGGCCAGTAAACTCCTTCACAAGCGCTATACTACTCAAGATCACGCTTAACGACGTACTAATTAATGCAACGTACAAGTAAACCCTCCCTACTTCATCACTCATACATCTCACCTTGACTTAAGACCCATCCAAAACTTACGCCGCTTAGAATCATTACAGTGTACAATAAAACTCTCTTAGACAGTTCGGGATCTGGATAGAATATATCGCTTAACATCGCAACTATAATGGCGAGTAGCGAGATAACGCAATACGCGGCTAAATCGCTTGGATAAATTATCCGTTCTTTCATGTTTTATCCCTAAATGTCGAAGGTCTTTGGGGTCAACGGGATTCCTCTTCTATTCGCCCAAGCCACCGCCTCGAGGTAGATCTTATATGCTTTTTTCCTAGCCAATTTTGCCCCTTTCTCGCCTAAGATCCTCCTATAATTCGGGGAATAAGTCAAAGTGACCAGATATGCAAGCCTATTCTGGATAAGGTATTTTATCGTATTTGGATCATTGCTCCGCTTAGCTTGTGCGAATATCTGCCTTGCAATCTGCTCCACATCCTTAGGCGTTCTAACATGGTCATATGCAATAGAAACAGGCATTATCTCACCCTTAAAGTCTCGGGGAGAGTAACGCGGTAATCTAGGCCTAGCCTTCTAGCACGTCTATTAATCCTATCAACTAAATCATTGAAACGTAATAGAACATAACGCTGAATCTCCCTAGCACGTTTCGGATTTACACGATAAAAACTAGGGCTAAACACCGTCATAACCAGGCTTCGGCCTTTCAGGTATATGTCGTCAAGCTCGCGTTTACCCTTCGCCCGAGAAACGCTATTTTCAAGAGTCTCGAAGCGACGCCTATAGTAATTTATCGTCCATACCATCTTGCATCTCCGCTAGAAATATAATAGAAATCGAAAACGCGCGTTAATCTGGCCGCCTTATACAGGCTATAACATATAGAATACTGTAAATATTACATATACCCTCTCGCCCAAACCTCCTACACTTTGAGAATTTTCTAAAAACAAAGAAAAGAAAAAAGGACTCTGGGAAAGGCGGGATGAGATGAAACAGACGTATCACGACATATCAAAAAATTTAAAAAAGAAAAACGCTCGCACAAGCACACGCCCCTATATAGCTTATCCACAGGAAACAAAATCATCAGTTAATAACGCGAAATCGGAAATGGACCATATACACATGCAAAAAGTAAAAGACACAGCTCTTAGATCCCAGATTTCGCACTTCACTTTGCACAAAATCAGTTAAGATAAGAATTCTATATGTATAAATTATGCTTGACTTTATGCATTAAAAGAAAAATAAAAATTGGATTTTAGGGCACGGTTACGGTATAGCTTCTCGTGAACACGGTATCGGTTATAGTCTCGTTGCCTCTAGTAACTTTTACATATATGTCTAGCGAGACGCTATATTCGCCAGACTCTACTCCCCATTTCTCAAATGTTATAGTCTTATCTCCGAGGCTTTCACTATAGAATTTCTTCGTGTTGTTGCCTACTTTAAGTACTATAGTAACGTTTACGCTATCCGTGACGTCGTCTTCAGTATCGATTTTCAGTGTGGCCGAGAAACCGCTTGGCTTGAAATAGGTTTCACTCGGGTTAATATCTGCGGTGACGGAGACATCGTCGACCGAGGTAACATTTCCGCCGCTTGACGAGTAGACAAACGAGATTTCAAAAGTCCCCGTTATGCCTTTACTCTGCAACGGGATCTTTCCCAGCAGTAGAGATCCTGCCAATATCAACACTATAAGTATTATTACTACCTTAGCGCCCTCAGACATCACTCTCACCCGATGAGAAATAGAGCTAGAACCCACTCAACCAGCGCGGTTAATACGGCAAACTTTACCGCGTTCTTAACGTCGACTTCCTCATCCTTATACTTACTAAAATAGCGATCCCATAGAAGCTTGCCTATAAAGGCGGAAGCTCCTCCCAGAATTATATAACCCATATCCATAACTCCCACCTTAGGCCGGACGTTTCTTAACTATGTGCTTCTCGAGAAGGACCTTGAACTTGTGTCCGTTCTCGCACTTATAAATCCCGTAGACGTAAGTGGTCTTCCCCTTCGTAATAGTCTGTTTGTCTGTAAGCCTGAGATCCGAGCCGCATTTGGGGCATTTGCCGAAGCCATACACGAATTTATGCTTTTTATATTTAGAATACGCTATAGCGCCTAGTGCAGCGCCAGCGGCCGCGCCTACAGCGGCTCCCTTTAGGAAATCCTCACTTACGTTTATGTTTATGGGATTCTCGCTCATCTCCTCTCCACCTTAGCCCTGAATTTATGCCCGCGTTCACATTTGTAGATACCAATCCACGCATTCTTCAACTTCCACTTCTTTAGTAGTCTAGCTTTTCTACCGCATCTGGGGCAACGCACTCCTCTCCCCTCCGATAGAGAAATAGCTTAAAAAACGCTCTATTGTCAAAGAAAAATTAATTACAGTAAAATCGGAAACACATCCGATGGCGGAGGAAGTAGAGTTCGGCTACTGGTTTTCTCCCCATCACCACGCTGATTCGCTAATTCACAGAGAGCGAAGCGGAATAGAGGAGAAAATGCGAAGAGTAATAATAGAAGAAGGGCGAAAACTCGGTTTACCATGGGACGTTATCGAGGAAGCCTACTACTACTTCCTTAAACTACACCGCTTAAAAAACCTATTAAATTCTAGCGATGAGTAAAGAGCTTAAATGTCCTTTCTGCGGCTCTACTCTAGAGAAACCGTATGATCATTTAATTAGAAAGGATGTTATTGATAAGCGCAGATATAGGGTAACCTACAGATGCCCACACTGTAAAAAATTCTTCTCCTACGTAAAAACGAGAAAGACAAGAAAATATATAAACAAAACGGATTACTCGGTAAGCTTAAGACCAGTAGCCGAAAAAGTCGATATAGTTATACGAAGAAAGAAGAGAAAAAGAACATTCTATATCGAACACGATATCTTCACGAAGAACGCAGAAGTCGACCATATAGGCATTGAAGGTCTACGGGGATGGAAAAAGAATAAAACGCAGTTTGAAGCTTCTAAAGGAGGACCCGTTGAATTTGTAGAAAAAGAATATGGAAAAACTACCAGAAGATGGAAGAAGAAATTGTAGGCCGGCACATCTCCCGGCCTACGCCCCGTCATCTAGCTCAGCGGCACACGTAGACTTTTCCGTCTACAGTAACCGCTGAGCCTCTGGCGAATAAATATATGTTGAAACTAGATAAAAAACTTACTTCGAATAAATCCGCATAATATAGAAATAACTCACGCCGTTTTCTTCTAAAACCTTGCGAATACTTATCTTCCTGGTCCTCAGTACACTTGCGATTGCTTTAGCCGCTAGGACATGTGGCTTGGTCCTTAACACGTTTTCCTCCTGTAGGATCTTCTCCCTGACCTCGCTAAACAAGCCA
>QMRG01000028.1 GCA_003649235.1 Thermoprotei archaeon
AGTTCCTACTAGAACATAACACTAATGTTTCCGTAAACTTTAACATTTTCATAGTATTTACATCCTTCAACTGTATTTCATTAAATGAGAATCTTATAATAATAGTATTCAATCAGATAATACAGTCTACAATAGGTAGATCTCCATGTGTCTAGGAGTTCCTGCTAAAGTCGTAGAAATTAGAAATGGCGGAAAGAGCGCTATCGTGGATTATGGAGGTGTGAGAAGAGAAGTGGATGCTTTTCTCGTACCTGACCTTAAAGTAGGAGAATATGTCATAGTTCATGCAGGCGCTATTATAGAAAAACTCGATGAAAAAGAAGCCATCGAAAGTATACGTCTATGGAAGGAGATTCTAGAAGCTTTAGGAGGCACTATATAATTGGTGAAATTATGGTGTCTAGGATAAAACTTGCACACGGCGGTGGAGGTCGCGAAACTTCGGAGATAATAGAGAATGTGATTAAACCGCGTTTTAAACTGAGGAAAATATTCGGTGGAGTAGGGCTTGAAGAACTGGATGACGGAGCCTCTATACCAATCACGGAAAAGCTCTACGGTAGACATCTAGTAGTAACTTCAGATAGCTATACAGTATATCCAATATTCTTCCCCGGAGGGGATATAGGCAAACTAGCAGCTTGTGGGTCTATAAACGACTTAGCCGTCATGGGAGCTAAACCGATAGCTATACTAGATACTATAGTAGTTGAAGAAGGTTTTCCGATAAAAGATTTTACTAGAATCCTAGACTCGTTTAAGCAAGTTCTTGAAAAAGAGAATATAGCCTTACTCGGGGGCGATTTCAAAGTCATGCCTAGCGGCAAACTGGATGGCATAGTGATATCAACGATGGGAATCGGAATCGCAGATAAAATAGTGACTGATAGAGGACTAAAAGTCGGCGATAAAATACTGATAAACGGGGGCATAGGGGAACACGGAGCCGCTATAATGGCAGCTCAAGCTGGACTAGACGTGGAATCAAGCGGTTTAAAATCGGATGTCCAACCGTTAACTCGAGTTATGCAAGTTGCCCTTGAAAACGGAAATGTTCACGCGGCTAAAGACTTGACCAGAGGAGGTTTAGCTTCTGCATTAAATGAATTCGCAGCGAAGAACAATGTCTCAATATACATCTATGAGGATAAAGTACCTATTAAAGAGGAAGTTTTAGCCTATTCCGAAATGTTAGGTGTAGATCCTCTCGTGCTGGCTTGTGAAGGTAGAGTTATTATAGCAACGCCGCCTGAAGACGCCGAAAAGATAGTCGATGCGTGGAGGAGTATGGGATTTGAACAAGCGGAAATTATAGGCGAGGTCACTCTAGAACGACCAGGCTATGTCCTATTTGAAACTCTTGCAGGAGGTATTAGAATAATCGAAAAACCAACGGGCGAGATCGTGCCTAGAATATGTTAGATGAGGTACTATGGAGCTTAAAAATCTGTTTTTACGCGATAAAAAAGTAGCCTTGGATATAGCATCTGATATCAAGAAAATAGCCGGGAAGATAGAAGAAGAGATCAAGATAATGCACGTATGCGGAACACACGAACACACAGTTACGTACTACGGTTTAAGGAGTTTACTCCCGGAAAATGTTAAAGTAATAGCTGGGCCAGGATGTCCCGTCTGTGTTGTACCCGCAAGAGAAATAGATGAAGCAATTAAACTCGCTATGGAGGGGATAAAGGTTTATACATATGGAGACATGTATAGAGTCCCAGGATCTCGTAGGAGTCTAGCCGATGCGAAGACTGAAGGTGGGAAAGTCCAAGTCGTATATAGCGTCGGGGACGCTGTTAAATTGGCGAAAGCCGAAAAGAAAGAAGTAGTCTTTTTCTCAGTAGGCTTCGAAACTACAGCTCCGATTCCAGCAGCTTATATACGTAATAGAAATATACCTGAGAATATGACTTTTCTCGTAAGCCATAGACTCACAGTTCCGGCTCTTAAATATGTGCTAGACGATCCGGAAATACCGTTAAACGGAGTAATAGCTCCAGGACATGTCTCAGCTATAATGGGAGCATCTTCATGGAGTTTTGTCGCTAAAGAGTATGGTATACCAGTCGTAGTAGCTGGTTTTGAGCCTATAGATTTTCTAATGGCGGTAGATATAATTCTGAGACAGATTTACAGAGGAGAGGCCAAAATAATTAACGAATATACTCGAGTCGTAAAGTGGGAGGGGAACGTTAAGGCTAAAAAACTAATGCATGAAGTTTTCGAAGAAGTGGATGGAGAGTGGAGAGGTATAGGGATACTGCCACGTAGCGTTTTTACATTAACTGAGGAATATAAAGTCTACGATGCACGGGAGAAATACGATATACGTGTAGAAGATGTAATGGATTTTCCTCCTCAATGTAGATGTGCAGATGTAATTCTCGGTAAGGCGACTCCTATCGACTGCCCCATGTTTCTCAAAGCATGTACACCTAGTAGACCCTATGGTCCATGTATGGTCTCTAGCGAAGGTACTTGTTCTATATGGGCTAAGTATGGAGGATATGATGTGATTAGAAGGAAGGATGAGTGATAGTTATATCATTCTTCCGCTATGGGAAACAAGGAAAAAGATACTCCCAAGACGGCTTTTACCTCTCTAAGCTCGGTAAGAAGCTTCTTCAATCTTTCAACATTCCCAACAATACTGATTATCTCTAAACATAGTTTTTCGCTTAAATGAACATGTATAGTAGCTTTTATAACATCTACAAACTCGTGCTGAATATGAGTAATTTTTCTCACAGTTTCCCCCCTCTCATGATCATATACTAGAGTTATAGACCCCGAGACAAGTCCTTCTCCAAGCATCCATCGAGTAGCGGAGATATAGGATATAATAGCATTAGAAATAACTTTAGAACGATTTTGAGCACCTAGCTTTTCCATTACCTCATCTAAATCTCTCAAAACTTCTTCAGGAAGAGTTATACTTATTCTTCTAACCTTGCTCATTTTTCTAGCACCATATTCAAAAGAAAAAACGCCAATAAAATTATTACGATTTGGGATAGCTTATTATTCCAGCCATTTAGTTCTCTCCAAAATCTCAGCTATTCTTTCTAGATCTTCTCCTTTCAAATCTTCATAAATCACTTTGAGAATATCGTAAATTTCATTAAGGGAACGCTTGCCATCTACAAAGTAGTAAAATAAATCTACAAGAGAGCCTCTTTTTTTCTCTATTATTTCCTCAAGCCACCATTTCTTCTCTTCTTCTTTTAAACTACGGTAAATATCGTATACTCGTACTATACTCTTTTTAGTTCTCTTATAAACTCTTGCATTACCTAGAATCGGTTCTTTCTCTTCTTTTAAACACCAGCTTTTTTCTAATTCTTTAATGATATTATCGCTGTATTCTCTTATTCTCCTGTAACATTCCTCAAGCATAAGGCTCTGTTCTTTAGTTAAATTAAAGATTGAAAATGTGTTAATAGCTTCACTGTACATCTGCGACAGTAAGCTTATTTTTCTAAGCGCATACCATCTGGGTTTATATATTAGTTCTCTCGCGTTTTCCCATAAAGAGCTCAACGCAAAACTATGGAGTACTTGTAAGCATTCTCGAAAATACTCTTTTTCCATTCTAGAAATTACATAGGCCAGTGTTAAAGCGGCGACTCCGACAGTTTTCAATAAATTAGGATCTATGTTATCTATTACATCTAGATCTGAATGATAATATCTATCAGGCCATTCGATAAACGCGGTTGCTGGAATTTTCCTAAATGGATCAACGAAGACATGGTGATCGCTGCCTCCTTCATAGCCTACGAGTTTAAATCTCAACAAGGGAAGAGTTTCAGGTCTAGCATAAGCCTTAGGACCTTCTACGCTTTTTTCAAAGATATGGTAAGCTAATATGGGAATGAAGGTAGGATAGAACTCGGCAATACCGACTATCGTCAACACGCCACCTACTTTATCCTGGCTTCCGCCTACCATATCTAGATTTATCACAGATATGATTTCATCTAATACTTCGGGTTTTTCCGCTAAATGGGCGTAAACTCCACTAAACTCTGGAACCCACCAAAATCTCAAGCCATAGCCTAGTTTCAAGACGTTACTTTCATAGAGTTTTCGCGCAACCCTAGCGAGCTCGAGCAGTAATCCACTGCCAGACGCGTTATCGTTGGCACCCGGCATTGGATGGCATATATGGGCTATAAGGAGCACGTCTTTATCTAATGAACCTGACAACCTTACCTCTAAAACGTCTATTCTTCCCGTATAAAACTCGGAATCAATATAAGCATCAATAACGACTCTTCCCTTTCTCAGCATTTCCTTAATCTTTAAAGCTTTTTCTAAAGAGATAGAGAACATTGGCGGGGCGTCCTTAGCTTCTTCAGCGGTAGGCCAAAAGCCGAGATAGGGATGCGCATGTGGATTTGATACATTATCCTTATAGAATATTATGCCGACGGCTTTTCTCTTTACAACGGCTTCTTCATGAACGATTCGCGGAGGGCCGCTGGCTAAAACAAATTTACCCTTTACATCAACATTGTAATCAGAATCTCTAACTCCTTGTCCTACGTCTACCAATTCCGCTTTTATGCCATAAGGGATAGAACCGCTATGAGCTACGACTAAGGTTGGATTATCTACAAATTTACCTATTAAAATTTCTTCTGGTTCTACAATTTTCAATTCAGCATCTCTTATCCTCCAACCGATAGGAGATCTAAAGCCTAGGTACTCTTTTTTCCCATCGGCCGGATACTGATAGATTTTAGCCTGGTACCCGAATTCTTCAAGTCTGGACTTGACGTATTCTATCGCTTTTTCAAGCCCTGGACTAACTTGAATCCTATGAAAGCGGGAAATATCGGATACATACCGTTTAGCGTTTAATCCTGAAACCTCTTTTTTTAAAAGTTTAACAATATCACTTATCATGAAGGCACCATTGAGGATTTTTATTGCTCCATTCTCTAAAAATAGCTCTTATTTTCTCTTTAAGATCTGATATGTGCACTCTGATTTGTTCTCTAGTATCTCTGAACCTAATAGTTACAGTATCATCGTTAAGGGTTTGTCCATCTATTGTAATGCAGAGAGGGACTCCCCGTTCGTCAGCTCTCGCATATCTTCTCCCTATACTATCCTTGGCTTCATAAATTACTTTGAAATCTTCTTTTAGCATATCGTAGATTTTCTTCGCTTTCTCTATAAATCCGGGTTTAGATACTAGCGGGAAAACGCCCACTTTGATAGGAGCTATTTTAGGATGTAGAGATAGAACTTTTCTTCCTTTAACCTCGTTATAAGCGCTAAATAATACCGCCAGAATTATCCTCTCTAATCCAAATGAAGGCTCGATAACGTAGGGAATTACTTTCTTGCCATCATCGTAGATATACATCTCTGCACCGCTGTACTCTTGGTGTTTTTTCAAGTCGTAATCACTCCTATTGGATATACCCTCAATTTCCTTCCATCCGGCTTGTGGAAATAGGAATTCTACATCAAAAGTTTGAACGGCATAGTGTGCTAGTTCTGTTTTCACGTGTTCTCTAACTCTTAACTTCCTATAGTTAATGCCTATCTTTCTTAGCCAGCGCAGAGATTCGGCTATCCAATAGGCATGCCATTTATAACCTATAAGCCCTTTATCGACGGCTTCTTCGATTGTGATCCATCTACCTTCTTTCTCCCCCTTTTCTTGCATCTCGGCCGAGAGGAGGTTTATCTCCATACCCTTTACTTCATCGTAGAAAGAACAGTCATCTAATTTTTCGGGATTGACGAAGTATTCGATTTCCATCTGCTCAAATTCTCTAAGTCTGAAGAGGAAGCCTCGAGGAGAAATTTCGTTTCTGAAGGCTTTACCATACTGAGCTATTCCGAAAGGCAGTTTAACGCCCATAGTCATTATGATATTTCTAAAGTTAGTGAATATCAATTGGGCAGTTTCGGGTCTCAAATAAGCTAGGCTAGCCGCCGTCTTTTTAGGTCCCACGTAGGTAGTAAACATCAAGTTAAAAGGAGTCGGGTTTCCCAATTCTCCTCTACATTTTGGACAACGTACGCCATAGTCCTCAATAAGCTTTGAAAGAGTTTCTAATGTCAATTCAGGAACAGCTATTCCCATATCTTCTAGTAGATGATCGGCTCTGTACTCCGCTCCGCATCTTTTACAAGTAACTATGAAATCGATGAAGGAGTCGACATGTCCACTGGCAACCCATGTTTGCGGATGTGTAATTATGGAGCCGTGAATCCCTAGTATATCATCTCTCCGTTCTACGAAGTACCACCACCAATCATTTAAAATTTCTCGTCTAAGCTCAGCTCCTAGAGGACCATAATCGTAGAAACCGCTGAGTCCGCCGTATATCCTGCCACTAGGATAGAAAAAACCTAAGCGAGCACAGAAGCTGGCCAGTTCTTGAATAGTTATTTTCTGAACAGTTTTGATCTCTGCTTTTTCTGTATCCATAGCTTACTACCCTAGCTCGTACCTCTTAAATTTTAACGCTTGATTGCACGAAATAGAATTCTATACGTATATAATATCGTTTTCTAAGACGTTAAACTGTCAGTCTAAGATTCAGAAGGACTTGCTATGTGTAGTAATTTCCAAGTAAAAAGGTGATGGTCTTCTTTTCTCCATATTCTCCAAGCTTCTTCTTCTACTGGTACCTTTTTTAAATTTTTCAGAATATCAGTTATAATCTGGTTTTTAATGTTAACTACGAGAAGTACAGTGTTATTCTGAAATTCTGCTCGAATACCGGTGTTAGCGTTGAAAACCATGAGGTTTAGCTTGCCTAGAGTACAACCAGTCGATATCTGGATACCATCTATAAAGCATGAGTAAGGCTTTTTTAAGGGTAAATAAACTCGAGTTAGGTTATTTAGAGGATCTCTTCCTAGGAGTCTATTAGCTAGAAATCCTGCTCGCAAGCCGAGCACTAGGAAGGGTCCTAAATGTCCATGGAAATATATGGAAAAATCTAGTAGTTTATTATTATTCATCAATTTTATGGAGTAACCCCCCTTCTTTCTAAACCCTTTATTAAAGTTAAACCAATCAAAGCTCCTATTAAACCTCCACTTGCATGCAAGAGCGGAAACACTACCATGTCAACTTTCGCCATGAAGAATGTTCCTATAATAAAACCAGCTATCCAAGTAGATAGAACTGCTACGATAACTGCTGGAATACCATTCAAGGAAAAACATCGCTTATATCCTATAATCATTGAGACGACGTCGAAAACAAAAGATGCGATAGTGAATCCTAAGAAGTGCATAGCCCCTGGTCTAAAAACAAAGTTCAATAGTGTAGCTATCAACCCTGTAAGCGTTGCAGCACCGAATTTCCTAGCCCACCAAGTCGCCAGGAATAGAGATATTACCGCCAGCATGTCACACAGAAAAGGTAGGTGCGTCAGAGACCAGAATATCGGAGCTAAAGTTATATTGAGAACAGACCAAAATGCTGCGCTTATGACTATGATTGTAATATCTTTACTAGTAAAGTATGGATGTTTCATAGTTAAATAATGAAATTCCTATCCTTATAAATATTACTAATTCTTGAAAATGTAATACTATCACTGAATGATGTTTAAGGCTTTGAGGTAAGCAATAAGGATAAGTAGCTTTCACCTCCTATCTTATTGAATTAATAATGCCTAGGTTCATAGACCTATACATTAGGGAGTTGAAAAACAAGAGAGAACTCTTAAGAAATCTGCTCCTGACACGGAGCAGATTAACGCTCTTCGAGAGTATACTCCCTAAATATTGGAGAAAACTTCCTAGTGTTGAAGAATTTGAAGGAGAAATAATAGCGATAGATAGTAGCGACGCTACGATAGAACATAGAGGAGGCATTGTCATCCATATATGTAGGGCATTAGCGCTATCTAATAAAGGGAGAGAAGAACGGGAATTGAAGGTGACTCCATTCTACTCAGTCGATTCTATAAATTTAACCGTGTTTAGGAATAGGATGAGAGAACATTTAGAACATGTCTTAGCCATAAAGTGTATAGAAAAACTGCCAAGCGAATCTAGAAGCGTGATTCTCATAGATGGGTCTCTATATGGAAGAATGGCACACCTACCGAGAGACTCCGAAATACCAGGATATCAGGATTTTATCTTGGACTACATAAATACCTATAGCGAGTTATTTAGAAAAGCAAAAAGAAAAAACGTTTTAATTATAGGGATAAGCAAAGACTCTAGATCGCGCATCTACAAACGAATAATATTGCTGGAGGAGCTCGTAAAAAAGCTTGAGAAAAGCCTGGCAAAGAGAGATGTTATCCAACAAATCCTCAAAGCATGGAATATCTTATGGAGAAACCCCAGACATGCCTTAGAGAAAATCAAGGAAATAAAGGAAGTTCCTCCATGGGTGGAGGAGTTCTTTCGGGAAGCCTTATCTCCGCGGCCAGATGCATCACTGATAACCAGTTTAATCGATAAGCCTGGCTATACAGCTCCTGCACTTTTAAAAACTCCAGCACCGGCTCTAGATTCCCTAGCGAACGCTATCAAGAGAGGAGAATTGGAAAAATATATCGAAAGAAGTTTTTCGAATGCTATAAATGACGACGTTACAGTTTCTATGAAAGCTTTAACTATCTTACCAAAAATCTTAGAGTATCCAAGCATTATAACATTCTACTATCTGCCTGAGAAAAGAGATATACCTATAAGAGTGGATATTCCGGCATGGAGCTTGGATGAAGATCTAGAGGATTTTCCGAGATTCAGTATACTTAAAGACCCTGTCTACGAGATAAAGACTGTGTTAAATATCTTAAGTCGATTATATGCAGGGCCTCGCCACTATAACATACTCATGGAGAACGTGGATTTCAAGGTAAAGCTTAGAATGTCTGATGTTTTAAATATCTATGAGCCGATACTAAGTAAAGAACTAGATTTCTTAATAGAACATACGAGGGATATGAGGCGTGTACGGTACCCTTAAACTTGTAGGGAGAATAGTGGGTGAGGCTTCGCCCACCGAGTTTCTATTTGTAGCAGATAAGGAAAATCATCCGCCTAAATACGAGTATGTAGCTGTTTTTTCGAGAGAGCTAATAGGCGATAGCGTAGAACAAGTACAAGTATTAGCCCAGGTTACCGGAGTAGTCTCGAGAAGCTTATCTTATAGAGAGGATTTAGATCTAGAAGCTCTTGAGAGAATATGTAGAGCTGGTATAGACGATGTCAACGTGATATGTAGAGCAAGAACGCTAGGCTATATTGCAGTTGTAGAAGGAAGAAAAGAGATCTTAATGCCGAGGAGAGCCATATATCCAGGCAACGAAGTTTTCTTAGCTCCAGATAAGCTAGTTACGGAATTCTTCTCCTACTCTAGAGAAGAGGGACTTCACGTAGGCTACCTTATCTCGAGGCCTAAAATACCGGTTTTCATATCTGTTAACGGCTTCAAGAGACATTTAGCAATCTTAGCTCAAACGGGTGCTGGTAAATCGTATACAGTAGGAGTTTTAGTAGAAGAATTGTTGAAAAAGGGAGCTACAGTTGTGATTATAGATCCTCACGCAGATTATGTCTTCTTAAGTAGGAAAACCGATGGAACTAGGTACGAGTACGCTAACAGGATAAAAGTTTTTAGAAATCCCAACAGCACTGGTAGGTACTCTAGAAGTGAACTAGATAACGTATATGACTATACGATAAGGTTCTCGGATTTGAGCGGCGAAGATATATGTGATGTACTTGGAATATTGGATAAGTGGACTAATATAAGAAATGCCATAATTGAAACAGTCAAAGAATTAAAAGAGGAAATAGGAGAAGCCTATACTCCCGAGCATTTAATAGAGAAGATGGAAGAGAAATCTGCTAGAAACCCTAATGCTCTTAAAGCACTCAAATATGTTAGAAAATTAAAGAGACTTAGAGTTTTCGGAGCTGTAACAACATCTATAAGCGAAATGCTTAAACCAGCTCAAGTATCTGTTGTTGATCTCTCCGGTCTCAATGATCCAAGTATGGACTACATAGTTTTTAGGATATTATCGGAGATTTTCTACCAAGTATCGAGCCGAAACTTCGGATATCCAGTCTTTGTCTTCATCGAAGAAGCCCATAAATTCATACCTAGGAAGAATATCAAAAAGTTATCTAGAGATATTATAAACACTATAGCCGCCGAGGGTAGGAAATTCGGAGTCTTCATGACGCTAATAAGTCAAAGACCTTCTAAGATAGATCCGGACGCTCTTAGTCAATGCAATAGTCAGATAATATTAAAAGTGTCTAATCCTTCGGATCAACATGCAATTATAGAATCAAGCGAACGGTTGAGCGAAGATTTGTTAAAAGACTTGCCAGGATTAAATGTAGGTGAAGCCGTAATAGTAGGTGAAATAACTAAAGTACCGGTAATGGTTAAGATTAGGAAGAGAGTGACGAGGGAAGGCGGTGCAGATATAGACGTTGTCGGGCGGCTTAAAGCAGCAGTAGAAGAAGCTGGCTTAGAAGAAGAATTGGAGAAGGAACAAGAGCTTGTAATAACGCGAGAGGATACCATGTGGTCGGAGGTGTAAATCTTGCCTGTAAAAATTCTCCATACAGCGGATAACCACTTAGATCCCGTAGTTTCAATGTACTATCCGAAAATTATGGAAAGGAGAGCGGATTTCTGGCGTGCATTCAAGTGGATATTAAATTATGCTATAGAACGGAAGCCCGATATCATGCTAATCTCCGGCGATCTATACGACAGAGTTAATCCGAGAAATCCTCCAAGAGTACAACTATTAAAATATTTCAGAAAACTGCATAGTCTGGGTGTAAGGGTTTTCCTAATAGGAGGGCACCATGATACTCCACGCTCGGAGGAGGAAGGAGCGTCGCCTCTAGATGAGCTAGCTGCATCGGGATATGTAACTTATTTTTCATCTGCTAAGAATTTCCAAGCTGAACACGTGAAAATAGAAGGCTTTGATGTCTGTATTTCCGGAATAACATACGATTTCGATCTTAGAGAAGGCCAGGATCCTTTAAGCCGCAGCAAGCCTCCTGTTGAAGGAGATATCAATGTGACAATGCTACATTATCCTATAGAAGGCTTTCAAACTGTAAGCTATAGAGGAGAAGCTTTAGTTAGAATAGCAAATATACCTAAGGGTATAAATTATGTTGCGGCCGGGCATCTACATAGTTTTCAAGAAACTATAAGAGAGAAAACATACATAGCCTATCCTGGAAGTACTGAAAGGAGAAGTTTTTTAGAGGAAAGAGATGATAAAAAAGGCTTTTTATGGATTGAATTAGACAATGAAGGCTTCAAAAGGAAATTTGTAGAAGTACCCACAAGACCCATGAAGACTTTAAAGTATATGATTAATCCCAAATCCAGCAATCCAGTAAATGAGATAATAACATATGCCTTAAAATATAGAGATAGAGATCTGATCCTCAGATTGAAGATAAGCGGGAAAGTCCCGCTCCGTGTGCTTACCAGGTATAGGAGAGACGAGATATTCCGCAGGCTTATCGACCATTTCTTCATAGTCGTAATTGATGATAGCGAGCTTGAATATGGAATAGAAAAAATAGAAATGGGCATCAAGCTCTCTCCATTACAAGCCTTTTCCAAATATATGGATAAACTTTTCGAAAAAGAGAAAGATTCGGCTAAAAAGGATATTATAAAAATAGCCAAAGAGCTTGGGCTTAAAAAGCTAAAAGAGGCGGGAGCTTGGTAGTCTTAGAGAAGCTTGAAGTTAGGAACTTTAGAAAATTAAACTTATCCATTACTTTTCCTAAAGGCATGTTGATAATTAAAGGACCTAACGAAGCAGGGAAATCAACAGTACTAGAAGCTATCCTATACGCTCTCTTCGGCAAAACTTTAAGAGGTACTAAGGATTTAGCTGTAAACCATAGAGCTGATTCAGCGAGAGTTAAACTGATATTTTCGGTAGATGGAAGGCGTTACCAGGTAGAACGAATTATTCGAAAAAAGAGGGAATCCGAAGCCCGAATCTTTGAGATAACACCAAGTGGAGGTTTAACTAAAAAAGCAGCTACTGTTAAAAGTACTAATGATATTATTCGAAGCTTGCTTGGCGGTTTATCTCTAAACGAGATTTTAGTAACGAACGTCGTGGCACAGAAAGAACTCGATAAACTTATCGAGATGAAAGGTCAGGAAAGAGAGAAAATAATTAATGCATTGCTAGGCTTAGAGAGCTATAATAAAGCTATAGAAAAGCTATCTCAAGAACGTAGAGAGAAGAAGAAAGAACTAGAGCATAAAAAGCAAGTACTGGTTGAAGTAAAAAAGCGTCTAGAAGATTACAAACGAGCTATCGAGGAATTTAAAGAGAAGAGTTTGGAACTTCAAGAAAAAGAGAAAATGTATAAAGAGTCTATGAGAAAGTTTCAGGAGAAGGAAAGCTTCTATAGAATTTTAAAAGAATATAGAGATTCTTTAATGAAGAAAGAAAAAATAAAAGCAGAAATCAAAGGAATAAAGGACTTATTGAAAGCCAAGAAAGAGTCATTGAGCAAATTGAAATCTCAAATAATTTCAAAGAAAAAAGAAAAAAGAGAATTAGAAACTGTTCTCGAAAAAGAGGAAAATAGAATAAAAGATTTGAAGAAAACATTAGCGGAATACGAAGGGCTCGATATAGTTAAGGTAAAGGTAGAAGATTTTCGTAATAAACTCGTGCTACTGAAAAATCTAAAAGAGAAAATTAACGAAATAAAAACTAGAAAAGAAGAATTAGAGAAAGGTATCAGAGAGCTCGAAGCTAAATTCGATAAAGAAAGATACGAGAAACTGAGAGAAGAGAGCGAGGAACTAGCTAGTAAAATTTCTAAAACAAGAATTTCAACACCATTACTTATAGCCTTACTCTCAACGTCGCTAACTGGATTTTTAAACCCTATTTTCTACATAACCGGGTTTTTACTAGCAGGGCTTTACTACCTCGCGGTTTTCATCATAAAGTATAGGATGCTCTCTAGATATAGAGTAGTAAAAGATGAAATAGCCAGTTACAGCGGGGTATTTTCGCTTCTAAACGAACGCAGGAATAATCTAAAAAGGATACAATCGGATTTTCAAGAATTCATCATTAAAGCTAGAAAAGTAGAAGCGGAGATAAAAGAGATTGAAAAATCAATACCTGAAAGATATAAACCGGAATCTTGGGAGAATTTAAGTGATTTACTCGAAAAAATCATTGAAAAGATAAAAGAGGATGAAAAAGGAAAAATAACTATAGAAAATAACGTCATGGCTCTAGAACGGCGATGTGAAGATTTGAAAAAGAGAATAGCTAAAATTGACGCTGAAATCAACGAATTAAATGCTCTATGCATAAAAATCGTAGAGGATATAGGGAGGATAGAAGAGGAATTATTACGTCTAGAAAAAGAGTTAAAGGCTATAATTTTACCGAGTTTGCCTAACGGCGTAACATATAGCGAAGAGCTATACAGAGATGTTGAAATGGAATATGATTTATTAAAGACACAAGTTGCCGCTTTGAAAGCTACTATTCATCAATTAGAGATCTATCTAGAACATTTGAAAAAGAGAATAAAAGAGAATGAGAATATAGAAGAAGAATATGAAAAACTCAGTAGAGAAGTTGAAGAGTTGGAGAAGCTCGTGAATGCACAAGAAATAGCTATACATAGTCTAAAGCAAGTCGCTAAAAGCCTTAGGGAAGAGTTCTTGCCAGCTATAATGAGAAATATGAACTATATTATCTCCGCGATAACCGGAGGCAAATATAAGGCAGTGCGACTTGACTCCAAGTATAACATAGAAGTGTTAGACTCGGAAGCGGGAAGATTCATACCCAAAGACATCTACAGCGGAGGTATGGTCGACCAGCTTCTCTTAGCTATGAGGTTAGCGTTTATATTATCTCTTCTCCCAGAGACTAAGCATACTTATCCAAGATTTCTATTTCTAGATGAGCCTCTATCCTCCTCTGATAGAGAGAGGAGGAAGAACATAATTGATTTGTTAACTAAAACCTTGAAGGATCAATTTAACCAGATAATACTGATAACACATGTAGACATAGACGTCGAAGATGCTAAAGTAGTGTCTATTGAAGAGGGAAGGATTAAAAGCTATTCTTAATCATTTCTTCACAACAATTTAATCCATAGACATATTAGTTCTTACGCTAGTAAATAACCGTGAAATTATGCTTACTCGTAGGCAAAAACTCGCCTATGGCATGGCACGCTTAGGTTCGAGCATGCTATTAAGCGTCTTCTCCTTCGAAAGCTTCTACGTATACTGGGAGTATTATAGACTCGACCCAGCGCTTACCGGATGGGTTAACGCGGCAGGTAAACTTACGATAGCCTTCGCCGCTTTTTTCATAGGATATATAAGTGATATCATGAAAACGCGATGGGGTAGAAGAAAGCCTTTTATCGTGTTAGGAGCCCCGTTTTTAGCCATATCTTTTATAATGTATTTCTTACCTGGTTTAATAATCGATGTAAGCGACAAATATTCTCTTTTTCTTTATGGGACTTTCTGGAACTCCGTCTTTCATTTCTCATATGCGCTTCTTCTAACGCCATTTCAAGCTTGGATGCCTGAAATTACAGAGCCCTTAGAAAGAGTTGACATTTCCGCTTTACAGAATACAGCTAATTTAATCGCCAACGCCGTAGGCGTAATTATGGGCTTTATTTTCCCTCAGATATTGGCGAAGGGAGGATTCGTGCTTATAGCCGTTCTCGTAATGATGGGACTAATAGAGGTGTTATTCTACTTACCGCCGCTACTTTTTGTTCCGACTGAGAGGAAAACCCTGCCTTCGCCCAACATAATCGGCAATATGCGAGTAATATTATCTAATAGAAGATACGTAGGTTGGATGATAGTCAGAGGCTTAATCTCCATTGCTATGACCATGGTTGTTTCCCAGATAATCTCATTTGTAACTACAGTTCTAGGAATCGGCGGTGCGATGGGGTCTGTAATCTTTGGAGCGCTACTTCTAGTAGTAATCATAGCCTTTTTCAAAGTCTGGGGCGAAATGTCTAAGAAGATAGGTAAAGGACCCGCACTTATAAGATCCAATATCATACTTATCGCCGCGTTGTTCCTTACGCCAATCATAGGACTCTATGAACTTCCTATATCAAAAGAAATATTAGGATATATCTTCATAGCGCTAGGTGCGGCCGGGATATCCGGTTTCCAGCTA
>QMRG01000029.1 GCA_003649235.1 Thermoprotei archaeon
ATATCTACGCTGTAAAGTTTTGGTTAGCATTAAAACAGAAGTTGGAAAAACAAGAGATAGGAGAGACCGAGCCTATAGTTTGCAAGCTCTGTGGTTCACCAAATATTATCAAATATGGCAAGATTACAACTTGAATGTTCACTACACAACGATCTACAGATGGATTAAAAAGTATATTGAAATTCTGAAGAGAAAGGTCTAGAACTCATTAAATCCCTGTAAGTTACGAGTTTTACGTCAACTCTATCTAATAGCCCGGCGCAATCCATTAAATCGGATACTTCTAGGTTCAATTCAGCAGATAGATCGAGCATAGGTCGAGTATTGAATGTCCGAACTTCTCAATTCCAATAAGGTAAAAGACGGATTTTAACGCGTATTCAGCGGCTTGTTGTGAGAGGAAACACGACCACGCGTAGTGTCCTGTTTTTATATTATCTTCAGCCGCCCGCAGGTTCTCGAAGGCTTGTTCAAGCCATCTCTTGCTCTCCAACATCCACCTATTTGACAAATTACATCCCATGGTAATATTGATGATCTTCCTTGATGAAATTTATACTAAAATAAGGTAGGGATTTCTGAATAAAAATGAGGTTAAGCATGCCTATATTCACCGGTTTTAAGATAGGAGTATGAGAACTAGAAATAATATAGTAATTTTATTGGGCAACATCTAATGATTCTGCTTGGTATATTTTAACAACTGTAAATTGATATTGACATAGCTTAATATTTTGCCCTAGTTTTTATTTTATTTAAATGCGCCTATAAACGCGGTGATGACGAAGATTAAAGCCCCTATTAGTCCTAGATAGGAGAAGGCAGCTACTGTGATAACAGCTCCGAAGGACTCGCTGATAAAGAAGCTTAATATTAGTCCTGTTAGGAAGAGAGAGGCGAGGTAGGCTAATCCCAGTAATGCTCCTTTAAATCTCCATTTTCTACTGGTGGTAAAAACTAACGCGGCTGGAATTAAAAAGGCTAGACATATTACTGTTAAAGTTTCAGCGATTATGTCTTACAATAGGACTACTGAGTTAAAAAAGTACCTTTATCCGATACTTCTTTTACTAGGAGAAGGATTCGGGTTTCATTAAGTGAATACTGCGTTTAAGAGGAGTGCGAGATGCTTATAAATAACTTATAGCATGTTATGGTTTGTTATGAAGACTACTATTCAGGTTAGAGGTTAAAAAGCTGCTTGATGAGCTTAAGCTTCATCCTAGGGAATCTTATGATATGATTATCCGCAGGCTTATCGAAGCGAGGATGGATGATGAGCCTTTTTCTGAAGAAACTTTAAGGAGGATTGAGGAGGCTCTTGAGGACGTTAAAGCTAACCGTGTCTATACTATGAGGGAGGTCAGGGAGGAACTAGAGGCTGGAAGGAATGGTTGAAGAAGATAAGGCGAGATATGAGGTGTACTGGACTAAAACCGCGGTCAAGGATCTTAGAAGAGAGATGGTGAAGAGGATTATCGATATGGTCGAGGAAGCGTCTCTAGAACCGCTCCGCTATTTTAAGAAGCTTAAAGGATTGCCCCTATGTAGTCTGAGATGGCAGTTACAGAGTTTTAGCTTCTATAGATCACGGCAGGCATACTATAGTAGTCTTGGTGATAGAGCATAGGAGGAGAGCGTATAGAAGACTTTAGATAATGGTTTAAATATTGGAAACATCCTTCATTTTATATTCTCTGCGGTCTCTTAGTGTATCACTATTGTTGTTATTATCCAGATCTTTTATTAAGGTTGTAGCTGGAGGTAGTTGATGGAGTCTATAATTAAGATTGGAGTTGCATCATTAAAGCCTCTACGGGTTTCAATTTTTTCTGTAGGGGGTCTGGTGCTAACCCGAGTTGTTCCATAGTTACCGAGCCTAATAGGTATACTCCTTCCTCGCCGAAAACTACGGGTGTTGCACTCGCCGTGTAACCTTCAATTTCAATTCCTATCTCGCCTAAAGGCTTTTCTACTACTCTATTATCTGCTAGTCTAAGCTTGGTCACTCTAATAGGCTTTATACCTAGTTGTTGAAGAATATCAGCGGGTAAAACCGTATACGTTGACACAGTGTCGACTATAAGATTAACCGAGATTTTTCTCTCCCTATTTAGAGGATTCCATATTGTGGCTTTTACTTTAAATACGCCCATTTCTATTAATCTAATATCCATAAAGTAAATAAACATACCTTACTCGCACTTATCGCCGAAATTCTATTCGTGCTTTTGATCTACTTAGCTACAATTACGGCTAAGACTGAAGCGGTTTTACGACTTGGTGAGTACTGCGACGAAGTAATGCTCGCGGCAAATGGTATTCCTCTAAGATGGAATGCCATTATCCTTACTTAATTATAGGCTCTACTAACAGCATTTTCGAATTCTTCTTAAGTACTCTTAAATTCTCCTCTAATACCCTCTTCTTATTTTCCTTTTCGGAAATAAACATTAAACCGTAAAATGTTATTACGTAATCGAACACACCGTCTCGGAAGGGAGTCATTCTCCCGTCTGCGCAGATCCACCAAGCTTGAGCCTCGCTCTTTATAGCTTCCTTGATCTCGTCGATCGAAATATCCAAAGCCACTATATTTTCTCTTAAAATTTTGGAGTCTGATCCACTCCCTCCAGCGACGAAATCTAGAATTAAACCACCGACATTATATTCGCTTAAAATATCTCATAAGTCTATAGTTAATCCATGAGAGAATATAATTTCTAAAATCGATAAGATGGTCTTGAGTCTATGGATTGCTTCTCTAAACATCATGGTTTATTTAATGATAAACATACTGCTATTTTTCCGGTACGTAAACCTTAGATCTGGCTCGTCTAGCACCGACGCTAGCAAAATACTTTCATCAAAGGATCGGTTTAGCACTTCTCCAGCTTTTAAGGTCAGCCTTTCTCTCCAACAAACTCTCTATAGGCTTTTCAAAGTTTAAAATGTGGGGAGAAGATATAGAAAACATATAGATTATACATGCTGTCAGCGACTTTAGTAAAGTTAAGTTAATAGGTTTCTGTTTTTAAGCTTTGGAATTTGGGGGAAGTGTTTTAGGTTTTTAGTTATCAGTTTTAATTCGTTAACTAGCGCTATAATGGCTATTATCACGTCAGCTAGGCCTATAATCTTATCTTCTCTTTTTAGATAGGCTATTATTTCAGCCGTTTTCCTAGCAATTTTATAATCGTAGGGTATGATGTCAAACCCCATGAGTTTTGACTCCGCCTTCTTCAACATTTTCCTAAGTTTTCCTCGTTTCTCCAAGGAGAAATAAACTTCTAGCAAATACTCGTGTACCGTATTATCTTCTCTTTTTAGATTGTTTTTCCTCGTTTCTCCATATAGAGAGATGAAACCTCATAGCGGATTCAGAGGGGAAATATGTATTCTTTACGGTTGGCGTCTTTGACTCGTATTGATTTTGAGGCGAGCGCGTGGGGATTCTTCTAGTTCTGTGAATTTTGAGTGGAGCTTTACTCCTGCCGTTAGGAATAAGCATGTGAAAACTAGAAGACTTATCCAATCTATTACGGGGTTGAAGTAGCCTTTTCCCTTGAAAGATGTACGCATTAAATCGTTGGCATAGGTTAAGGGTGAAGCCATGGCCAGAGGAAGTAGAAAAGCAGGAGTCTGTTCCAGCGGAGTAAATACTCCGCTGACAAATATCATCGGGAGCCGGACGAAGTTCATAGCTATAGTAACGTTGCCAGGATACTTGGTCGGGTAAGAAGCGAACATTACGCCCATCGAGGCGAAGCAAATAGCGGAGAGAGTTAAGCTGAAAACTAGAGTCTCAAACTGTGCAGGAAGTGCGTTGAAGAATATGGCTCCGGCGAGGATTGGGAATAGGCCCGTGGCTATGCCGTAAAGTGCTCCGGCTAAAACCTTCCCGACGAGTATAGAGTAGAACGATATGGGCGCCGCTAAAAGCCGGTCGAAAGTTTTAAGTCTTCTCTCCAAAGGTATGGAAAACGGCCCTATCGAGGAAGAACTAAACATAGCGACCATTGAGGTCAATCCCGGCAACGCCTCAGCGATTGGGATATTCCTACCAACAGCAAAAGATAGGAACATGAAGAGGGGAAACATTATCCCAAACATTACCGTTCCCGGACGCACATAGTACATTTTTAAATCCTTCTTTGCTATCGCCCAGGCGGCCGACAACTCGACTATAAGCTGGCTTAGATCCATTCCATCACCTCTTTATCAACATCATAAAAACATCCTCTAGACTCGGACCCATCGTGTTGATGCTAATTATCCTTAACCCTTCTCTCCGTGTAAACCTGAAAACGCTCTCTAAGACCGTCGGCGGGTCGGCCGTGTAGAGCCTGAACTTATCCCCCTCCACGATTACCCTCTCTACTCCTTGTAGTTTCTCCAGTTCCCTCTTAAGCTCTTTGGATAAATTAGAGAACGAAACCACGACCGACTTAGAGCTTTCTATAGTATTCTTTAAATTTTCAGGCGAATCTATCGCTGCAATTCTCCCATGGTTCATTATAGCAATTCTTTCGCAAAGAGAATTTGCCTCCTCCATGTTATGCGTAGTAAGGAAAATAGTTACTCCCTCTCTGTTAAGGCTCCTAACGAGGTTCCTGATCATTCTAGCGGAGGGAACATCCAACCCTGAAGTAGGCTCGTCGAGGAAGAGAAGCTCTGGCTCGTTCATGAGAGCCATCGCTATTGCAACTCTCCTCCTAAGCCCCTTCGACAACTTCCCAGCTTTATCCCTCCTCCTATCGTACAGCTCGAACATCTCCAATAACTCCCTCCCTCTCCGCTTCCTTTCAGCGCCTGGCACGCCATAAATCTCGCCCGCGAACATCAAGTTATCCCATACTGAAAGCTCTTCGTAAACGTTGGAAACCTCGGGGACTAATCCTATCTTCTTCTTAGCCTTTTTAGGCTCTCTGACGATGTCGAAACCCATAACCTTAGCCGTTCCCTCCGTCGGTCTGGTGAGGCCCGTCAACATCCTAATAGTAGTGGTTTTCCCAGCGCCGTTCGGTCCTAAAAAACCGAAAATCTCTCCTTTTAACACGTTGAAAGAAATATGATCCACTGCTAGGATGGGTCCATAATACTTAGTCAATTCCTTGACCTCTATCACTAATTCCACTCTTCCTCATCCTCCCGGACTTTCTCAGTTCAAGCACGAGCAGTACTTAAATTCCCGTCTTTTGAGCAATCGCTCAAAATATATCGATATTCCTATTTAAAATGCTCGGCGATTCCTGTGTATTTTAATAACATCTCAGCATGCATCGATCGAACTTAGAGCCTTAGAAATAAAGTTGGAGGAGGTGTAGTTGTGTAGAGCGTATAATGTAGGTGAGGTTTTAGCAGATAAACAGGCTCTTGAAGACGCTAGAAAATTTGCCAAGCGCTTATACGAAGTCGCGTTCAATTTTAAAGCAACCTTATTCTCCGACAATCAAGATTTTTGATTTCTCGGGTGAATACTTATATATTTTGATAATATTGATATCTTGATATCTATGAGGAACATTTTTGTTAGAGGTATTGACGAGAATGTGTATAGAGAGGTTAAGGCTAGAGCGGCTTTACTAGGGATTACCTTATCCGAAGTTGTTAATATGGCTTTGAAGGAGTGGTTGAAGAAACCAGTTATAATTGAGAATTCAGGCAGAGATGTTAGGAGGATTGTGGATAGGCTTGTTGACGAGTATTTAGCGAAAGGAGTTAAAGGATATATCGTTGTCTTTAACAGGGGCGAGAGACATATCGTGTGTCGTAGCTTGGATGAGGCTATTGACAGCATTAGAAAGGCTTACGTTGAGGAAAAGATATACTCCGCCGTGATTAGGGAGATTAAGCCCAGGCCTGTGAAGTTTCTAGAGATCGGGGGTGGAATGCTTGAAATACGTGGAGAAATATGATATTTCCATCGCCCCATCTCAACCTTTTTTAAAAATGGGCATAGTTAATCCAATTACGAATGTGAGATTGGAGGAGCGGGCTTACGTCGACACTGGATTCAGCGGAAGCCTAATCATAACTAAAAACGTATATGAAAAGTTAAAGCTTAGTTTAATCGAGGTGGATGAGGAGTATTACGCCATACATGCCGGGCATTTTATCACTAAACTCAAGCCTGTCATTGTAATTGTTGAAATTGGAGAATTTTACCATGCTAGGAAGAAGATATTCGTCCACCCCTATATAGGTAAGATACTCGTGGGGAGAGATATACTAAACGAATTATACATCTGCCTAAACGGCCCTAAGCAAATTTTAGAACTTAAAGACTAGGCTTATTTGCCGGTTTGAAGCATAGATTGCTCTCTAGACTTAGCGATTAGCTGAATTTTAAAATATTAACTATTTAAGAACGGTCAAATTTTAAAGATATAATAAAGCTATAGTTTCGTATAGGCTATTAAAATATTTTAAACCTGGTACTCAGAGTTTGCATTAAATTTTAAATATGCTATTGTATAAATTAGGTGAGTTGCAGTGTATGAAGAAGCCGTTAAAGTAGCGGAGGCTCATTATCGATCTTTAGAAAATGGAGACTATGAAGAATTGTTGAAAACTTTAACAAAAGAGCTTCAAGAATCAGCTGGTATTAGAGGAAGCTCTTCATATTTCTGGTGGAAGACTGGGAGAAGATTCGTGTAGAATATGGGGTACGCTATGAATTCTATAAAATCGATTTAAACCAGAGTACAGAAACGCGGGTGAAGATATTCTTTAAAAGATTAAATCCAGATGGAACTCCGAGAGGAAGCCCAGTACCTATTAGACTAGTTAAAGAAAATGGAAAGTGGAGAGTAATACAAGCAAGCTATTAAACCCTATTTTAAACTTCGTTATTAACTCCGTTAAGAAAGGAGATTATTGAGAGAATTTTTTAGAAAATTCTCCTCATAAGAATTTTCTTTTTCTTCTCCTATGCTTTCCAGGAACTCGATTAGGTTATTGTTTCTAGTTAGGAATAAGAGATTGCGCGTGAGAGATGTCGCGTAGAGTAGGTCTATTAAATCCCTGTAGCCTTTTCTCAAATTGAGAGCCTTTAGGCGTAGCGACTTTTTATTGACTCTCTTCAGTTTTTTCTTTAATATTTTTATGTATGAATATTTTTCCTCCAAGTATTGTACTGTTAGGAACTAAGGCTAGAGTACCGTCTTCTTTTCTTATCTTGGTATACATCGTAGATACATCTTCCACTATGCCAGTCTCGCCGGCTACAGTCACTCTATCGCCTATCTTTATAGGCCTAACTAAGAGGAGAAACATACCAGCTATAGCTTGGCTAAGAGCCTGCTGAGTTGCAAAACCTATCACCATTCCTATAAAGCCTCCCAAGGCTACGGCCGAGGCTCCCCCAACCGCTCCACCTATAACCACCGCGACTATAGCGCCTAAGCCTAGAAGTTTTATAAGGCTACGAGCTGCGGCAGCTGTCGAGTGAGGTTGCTTTATCCTAATAGTCCAGTAGGCTAAGTCGGCTATACTCTGCACGATTGCGTATCCGAAGGCAATTGTTAAGCCTAGAGTTATATAGGTCGAGTAGCTGGCTACTAACTCTGCTATTGGAGGATATAGAGCTGGAAGGTAGATCAGCGTCGCCAATGTTACTGCTATATAGGCCGCTATCCACACAATCAGTTTCATAACTGCTTTCCTAGCGTTTTTAGATGCGAGCGCTCGACTTTCTTTCCGGTTCATATTTTCACACAAATTGATATCATTGAACATTTTAAAAAGTATCCAATCTCATAACTTTCTATGATTCTCACATGTTTGTAATTCTAATAGAAGATAAATAAGGTAATAATTTAAATTAGGAAACTATTCTCCAACTACTGTAGTAAACTCATTTGTCAACCTGTTTAATTTTCAACGTATTTTAACCTAAAATATTTAAGCTGGCAGTGGTTGTGTCTCGGTTGGTGAAAACTTGAAACATAGACCTGTAAAACCTGAAGATTTAGCTAGAATAACTCTGGTTTCTAGTCCTACCGCTTCGCCGAAAGAGCATGAAGCGGCATTCGTGGTTACTCGTATCGACTTAGAGTCAGACAAGTACATATCAAAGATATGGTTGCTTGAAAGCGATAATTCTTATGCTGCGCTCACAAATGGACCTTTTGACCAGCAACCTGAATGGAGTCCTGACGGGAAGTTGTTGGCATTCGTTTCACGGAGGACGCTAAAGGAGAAAGAGAGAGGTGGAGAAGTTTGGATTGTCAGACGCGATGGGAGAGGAGAACCCTGGATGATTGCTAAGTTGAAGGGTGGAGTCGAAAATTTAAGATGGAGTCCCGACGGTAAGCGGCTTCTTTTAATATCCGGAGTAGGAGAGCCTGATGAAGACGTCAAAACTGCTAAGAGGCTCCCATACTGGTTCAACGGCAGGGGACTAGTGTACAAAGTCTATAAGCACCTTTTTCTCTTAGATCCAGAGAGCGGAGAGACTAGGCAATTGACTAAAGGGGATAGGGATGTTGTTGCTGCGTGCTGGAGCCCTGACTCGAAGAAAATAGCATTCGTGGCTTACTCTGACTTTCTCAAACCCTATCTCGAAGATGTCTATATAGTAGACGTGGAGAGCGGAGAAGAGGAAAAAGTGACCAGGGAGAGTATGTATATAGTTGACGTAGAGTGGAGTCCTAAAGGTGATTTACTGGCAATCAGAGGGCATAAGTTGGAGAGAGGACTATCTACACATAATAAAGTATGGCTACTAGGCCTTAACGGTGAGCTTAAATCCATTTCAGGCAAGTTGGATGTCTCGAATTCTATGAATAGCGACGTAAGAGGACCGGGAAAAGGCAGACTTCTCCAGTGGAGTAAAGACGGCTATCTTTACTTTCTTGCGACTGATAGAGGAACAGTGCATCTGTATAGGGCGTCTATAGATGGGGATATAGAACTGATAATAGGCGGAAATTGCATAATTGACGAGTATTCTCTAGGCGGAGACAAGATCTTCTATGTTAAGATGACTTCTACCCAGCTCCCCGAGCTTTGGGTGTTGGAAAATGAAGAGGAGAGGAAAGTGACGAAATTCAACGACTTCTTGCTTTCCCAACTAGATCTAGCTAAGCCGGATAAGTTCACGTTTAAAGCTAGCGACGGATGCACTGTAGAGGGGTGGATACTTAAGCCCGCAGGGTTTGAGACGGGCAAGAAGTATCCTGCAGTAGTCGAGATACATGGAGGACCTATGACCGCTTATGGAGAGGGCTTTATGCACGAATTTCATGTGCTCAGCGGCGCAGGATTTGTTGTCATCTACACGAATCCACGCGGCAGTGCGGGCTATACGGAGGAGTTTAAGGATATACGGTACGCGTATGGGGAGAGGGATTATCAAGATATTATGGAGGCCGTAGACTACGTGGTCCGCGAGTATGAGTTTATAGATCCTGAGAAAATTGGAGTTACGGGAGGGAGCTACGGCGGATTTATGACTAACTGGATTGTGACTCATACTGACAGGTTTAAAGCCGCTGTTACGCAGAGAAGTATCTGCAACTGGGTCAGTTTTTACGGCACGACCGATATAGGCTTCTGGTTTACAAAGGATCAGATAGGAGGTGTGCCCTGGAGGGATTTAGAGAAGCTCTGGGAGAAAAGCCCATTGAAATACGTCGAGAACGTAAAGACTCCTCTACTCATAATACACAGCGTTGAAGATTATAGGTGTTGGCTTGACCAAGCGCTTCAAATGTTCACAGCTTTGAAAGCACTAGGCAGGGAAGTCGAGCTAGCGGTATTTCCTGGCGAAAACCATGATTTATCGAGAAAGGGAAAGCCGAAGCATAGGATTGAGAGACTTAAGAAGATTCTAGGTTGGTTTGAGAAGTATTTAAAAGAACGGGCGAGTAAAACGTCAGGGAGCTCTTGTTAAATTGCTATACTGTTTTTCCATTTTTTATAGTTATATGGTGTGATTACGTCGATTTTATTGATTGAAACAGCATACTCTTCTTCTACTTTATCTATTATTTTGGTGAAATTCCTGCTTATTCTCTTCCAGTCATTTATATCGTTCGTAATTATTACTGGTATATTGTTTAGCAGCATTAAAGCCGCGTGTACAGCATCGTATTTAACATTTATTTTCTCGTTTATTATCGATGCAAGCCTTATAGCTTCTCCATTTACGTTCAGTAATATCATATCTATTGATAGATAATCTTCAACTGCTCTCCTGGCGATGTATGGGTTTATCCTGGAGAGGGATCCTAAAAGCTCTATAGCTACGAGAAGCGAGCCGTAGGTTTCAAAAATCTTTTTCTCGATATCTTTTAAGATTTCTGCACATAGCTCTCCATATTTAGGATGGTGCAGTATCGCATAAACGAAAATATTGGTGTCAATGTATGTTTTAATCTTCGTTCCAGGATTCTTCGACGAGTTTAACCGCATCTATATCAACCGGCTTACTGACTAAGTTAAGCATATTTTCAATAGGCTTTTTTCTATAAGGGATTAAAGGTTCTAAAATTATTCTTCCGTTTTCGATTTTAACTTTTAAAAAATCTCCGATTCGAATACCTAGTTCTTCTCTAATTTTTTTAGGAAGTGTGACCTGATATCTTCTCGTAACTTTAACGATATTCATGAAATCACTATGTACTACGTAGTACATAGTACATATATGCTTTACGTTTTGTCTTAAAATCTATAATAGCGGCATCGTAGATTAGCATTTTATATTGTTCTTGAAGACAATAACGATAAGAGAAAATTATTCGTATAGCTATATTGATGACTATGTATGTGGACCGGGTTATAACTGATACATTTTACGTAGAGGTGAATAATGTTAAGCTTAGAGTTTTCGATAGCAGTCAAAGAAGAAAATATGATACTGGCACAACCTTATTTTTCCTCCATGGATCACCGGGACAGATTAGCAACTGGAAATATCTACTAGACTATTTCAAGGAATACTATAGGACAATCGCCTACGATCTGCGAGGCTATGGAATGTCGAGCAAGCCTAGAGAAGTATCACTAGAAGACTATCTCCGCGACCAAGAGGCGTTAATGGAGAAGCTAGGTGTTAGAGATGAAGATGCTGTATTGATAGGGCATAGTTTCGGCGGATTAATAGCTCAGGAATATGCTGCAAGACGTAGAGTTAGAGCAGTCATATTGATAGGCTCCTTAGTAAAACTTAAACCAGATATGATCGACTGGATAGTCTGGAACCTGCCTTCCATATTTTGGAGAAAACTTTTCTTTACAGAAAACGCTTTCACTCGAAAACTGTACAGGAAAATGTTTTTCAGCATAGAAACCCCGGATAAGGTCTATGAAGAGTTTATGAGAGATAATAAAGAGTATATGGAAACCCTTCCTACACACGTATTTAGATATCTCAAATACTTTAAAGACTACGACGCCTCTAAAACAGTAACAAAGATCAAGTCTCCAACTTTGATAATCGTCGGTGAAGAGGATCAGGTAACGCCTATAGAGCAGTCTAAAATCCTGAATAGGCTAATTAAAAACTCGGTTCTCAAAGTAATACCAAAAGCGGGGCATCTAGTGCTATACGAAAAACCGAAAATGCTTGCAGAGGAAATTCACAAGTTTATTAAAAACTTATATTAAATTTCTAAAAGCTATTCCATACATAACCTTATTGAACTACCTTATTGACAGTTTAAACTAGCTGGAACGGGCATCTACATCGACATGACATTCACGATATAACATGGAAAATAATCTCGAGTTTATCAATTGTCGATTAATTCGCCGTTTTAAGAAGTTCTAGATTTAACTTTTTTAAAGAGTATAGGCGCTTCTTTTACTAGAAATTCCTTGACTCCACCATACTTTAATTTATCCACTTCTACTATTTCAAAGCCTAGAGCGTCTGCAACTTTCTTAGTTATGGAAGGCATTACAGGGTTAAGCAAGTTAGTAGCTATTCTCGTTGCCTCGATTGCATTGTAAAGAGAAGGCTCAGGATCTTCAACCTCCCAAGGCTTAGTCTTATTTAAATAGGCATTAGTAGCCCTTAAGAGGTCGAAGGTTTTAACGAGACTTTCGCTTATCTTATAATCATCCATAAGCTCTAAAACTTCTCCAATGACTTCTCTAGATGTTCTGCTTAATTCTTCGTCTAGCTCTCTCCTCCTAACCACGCCTTTAAGCTTTTTAAGAGAGAGTACTCCCACTCTTCTAACTAAGTTTCCGTAAGTATCCGCGAGTTCTCCATTGTACATATTGTCTAATAGCTCGACGTCAAATTCCACGTCTTTCTCAAGGTTAAGCAGTCTCATTAAAAGATACCTTACGGAATCCGCAGAGTAGTACCTGTCGAACATATCGTCTATCATCACCACGTTTCCAACGCTCTTCCCCATTTTAAGCCCCCTATTGATTATAAAGGCGTGGACGAGAACTTTCTTAGGTGGCGGCACATCTAGCATTAGAAGGACGGCAAACCATATAGCGGTATGGAACCACAATATATCCTTACCTATAACGTGGTGAACTACAGACCAATATTCTTCAAATCTTCCATCTCTGCCATATCCAATACCTGTTAAATAGTTTAACAAAGCATCTATCCACACGTAGACCACATATCTGTCGTCGAAAGGCAACTCGACGCCCCAATAAACTCTATCTTTTGGCCGAGCTATCGATAAGTCTCGAAGACCTTCTTTTTCAAGCTTTGATGCTATTTCCCTAGCATAGCCTCTTGGATGAATAATATCCGTATCTCTAACCAATTTCAGTACTTGATCTTGATATGCTGAAAGTTTGAGAAAATAGGTTTCCTCCTCAACCCACTCCAGCTCTTTTACATGTATAGGACATATCTTCTTCCCTTCTTTTTCCTCATACTCATCTTCGCTGTAGAATTTCTCACAGCTAGAACAATACCAACCCTTATAGACTCCTCTATATATCAATCCTTTAGAATATAATTTTTCTAACGCTTTCTTAACAACCTCCTCATGATCTACATCCGTGGTACGTATAAACCTGTCATAGCTTATCTCTAGCAATCGCCAATACTTCTTAAACTCAGGGACCATGCGGTCCACAAACTCCTTAGGCTTAACCCCCTTCTTTTCAGCTGCTCTTTGCAGCTTTAAGCCGTGCTCGTCCGTACCTGTTAGGAAAAAGACGTTAGAACCTTTAAGCCTATGCCATCTAGCGAGCACGTCTGCTAACACTGTTGTATAGGCATGCCCTATGTGTGGCAAGTCGTTCGGATAGTATATCGGTGTTGTGACGTAAAACGACGCCTTCACATTTATCACTCACACAATAAAATAAGAACTTACATATTACTCTAACTGCAGTAATTAATTTTCTTTTGATGAATATCGGTAATATTCGATCTCGAGATAATCACTCTCTAATTTTCTCATCGGGAAAAGTCCCATGAAATGCTTAATAAATATGAGATCATGAAACATTAATGACATAAAATCTAGTATTTGAATTTTATAGATTTGTACGATTTATGGTGGTGGAGGAATAGGAGCTTTTATGAATCTTAGTATAAAAGTTTTCTTCGAGAATACTTGTTCATAGAAAAGCACTAGAAAAGAGAGAAATCCTATGGCTATATACGCTAAGCGTGGTATTAAGTTAGAAAATGCTGTAAAATAAAGAGTAAATGCTAATATGAAAAGTAAAAACCATAACATCGGCTTCTTCTTCATCAACTCTCTCCCAGGATACGGTTTTACTGGTATTAGCATAAACGATGCCGAGATTAAGCATATTAAAATCCCGGTATCGCCTAGAATCCTAAAGCCTAGCATATAGGCTAAAGCGAAAAATCCGGTCAAGAATATTAGTAAGAGAAATTTTAGAATAGTAATTCTCACCTTTTCCCACCAGGGGCATCCGTATTGATAGAGTGTGAGAGATGGAGATGCGAAGGGTGAACGTAGCAGAAACCCGGTTAATAGAAGCGATAGAGAACCGCTAGGCCACAGTCTAATCTCGGCCCATATATTCCTAAACTTGGCTATAAGTGATTCGCCGTAGTCGCTAACTAGGTATATTAATACCGTGGTCAGCAAGACTCTAGGCGCGATATATGTAAAAATGGAGGGAGTCAAGAAGTTAGAAAGCGTACCGCTTTCTATGAATGTATAAACGATCACCATAATTATTATCGAAAATATCACCGTCACTAGTTCTCTTAAAGTTACTATTCTCCAACGTTTAGGTCGAGGAATCTTCTTTTCACGTAAAGCTTTAAAATATTCTTCCAAGTAGTTAGAGAATGCCTCCTGCAGCCAATCTGGGGCTTTTATCGATTTCATAAGAGAGTCAACAATACCTTTTATCGATCCAAATAGTTGAGAAAACGTATTAAAGTTCGCTATATAGGCTAGGAAACAGCTTAAGGTGAAGCTTCCTACGATAAGTAGCCCAGCTTCTCTCACGGGGGGAGGTTCTCTATACACTTTTTCGTACCTTAAAACGCCTAAAACTGTGAGATTCTTAGGTATTGAACTTACATAAAAAGTCGAATCTTCTACAATATTGTGGCATTCATAAAGTTTAGCTCCTCGAAAGAATCCCTCATACATAATTAGCTCTGTATTTTCCAAAGTCCATCCCTCCGGAAGTATGAAAGCGGATAATTCATATTTTCCGGGAGGCAGCTCGGCGACGAT
>QMRG01000030.1 GCA_003649235.1 Thermoprotei archaeon
GCATTCTCTCCTATGTGTATTTTTTCCTTAGAGTATAAAACAGCGGTGTCCGCTACTTCTCCTAAAAGTCTGAAATCTCCATGATTTTCTAGGTCTTTAGCCATATACATAGGATTATCTCGCACTAATTCCCAGGGATATTCTAGAAGCTCAGCTTTAACTTCAAAAACCTCTATACTTCTCTTTTTCAACGATTTCAACAACTCTTTTATTTTCTGTTTCTTTAGAAAATCGACTATTTCAACCCTTTTCAGTTTAGCCGCTACTAAAACACCATTTTTCATGAAAACAAATTCTTTATACTTGGAGTATTTATCCATGAGATAGTTTAGAAATTCATTATTCGGTACGAGCCTTCCGTTAACTATGAGAACTTCTTCTGGCAATTCTTCAGGATTAACTTTTACAAGTTTAAAACCCTTAGCTAGCAATTCTTCTTTAAAAACTTCCATCAGATATTCCCTTGTGAAGAAGTACTTGACCGCACCTAATACTCTAGATAATCTCTCTCTTAAAGTATAAATTCCTAGTTTGAGCTCATATATAGGCCGTGTATACGTTAATGGTAGGAAATATTCGAAGTACTCATCTTCGAATATACAAATTTCCAAGATTAAGCCACCTTATAGTAGCGAACTACTTTTCTAACAGCTTCAGCTATTTTTACGGCTTGCTCATCAGTTATAGAGGGCATAGTCAAAAGAGTAAAGACTCTTTCGCTAACCCATTCTGCGTTAGGACATAAGCCTTTAAAGTAGGATATTTTTTTGCCATAGAACGGACAGCTCCATGGACAACCATTGCCGTGTCCCTCCATCCTTTGGAAAGCAGGTTCTAAATAGAGTACTGAAGGATAAGCCGTAGAGATGGGTATGTTTTCCATTTTTAAAGCTTGGACTATTCTATCTCTATTTACTCTAAGTTTCTCTAATTTTAATAATATATTGTATATATGCCATACGTGTTTTACATAAGGCTTTGAAATGGGCAATATCAGAGCCTCTTCTCCTTCCAATACTTCGTTATAGATTTTTACGATCTCTCTTCTCCTCTCATTTAGCTGATTTATTCTCTTAAGCTGAACGTATCCGAGAGCTGCTTGAAGCTCGGTCATTCTATAGTTATAGCCTATCTCCTCATAGTGATAACTCCTAGTCTGTCCATGATGCCTTATAAGCTGCGCTTTCCTCCAGTATTCTTCAGAATCAGTAGTAACCATGCCTCCCTCTCCAGTCGTAATGTTCTTACTCAAGTAAAGGCTAAAGGTCGCTATACTACCTATACTTCCGACTTTCCTTCCTCTATATTCAGCACCTATAGCTTGCGCCGCATCTTCTACTATTATCAAATTATGTTCCTCGCCTATTTTCATAAGGTCATCCATCTCGGCCGGATGCCCGGCTATGTGTACGGCTATAACTGCTTTTGTCTTCTCGGTAATTCTATCTTCTACGCTTGCAGGATCTATATTGAAAGTCTTTCTATCGATATCTGCAAAAACCGGAATAGCATTTTGATGAACTATAGATGAAGCAGTAGCTACAAAGGTGAAAGGAGTAGTTATTACTTCATCTCCAGGCTTTACACCTATAGCTCTAAGAGCCACGTGTAACGCCGCAGTTCCATTCATCACAGCGATAGCGTATTTTGAGCCTATAAACTCCGCAAAAGCCTTTTCGAATATTTTAGTATATTTTCCCTTAGCCGCAAGAGTGAGCTCTCCAGATTTTAAAACATTTACAACAGTTTTTATCTCCTCTTCAGTGAATTCTGGAAGTACGAATAGAGGCTCTGGAAATACCGGTGTCCCACCTTCAATTGCAGGTAAGATATCTTGCTGAGACATCAAAATATATAATTTCAAGGAGACTATAATTGTGTTTGCTTGAGAGCTATGCTATTTCTTTAATGAAAAATAGTAGATCCTTTAGATTTTTGATCTCTATAGCATCAGTTCCCAGTAAATGTTTTAGTTTAGGTTTGGCTTCCTCTCCTAGTATGAAAAGTTCTTTATCTTTCCATTTGAATATAATCGATATTTTTTCTCTTTTAAACATTTCAGCTAAATTTTTAAGCTTAGAGAAAAAAGATAATACTTCTTTGACGTTTAAAGGAAGCTCTATTATTTTCCTTAGCTTCTTTATCGGAGTCGTATCTATCACGTTCACGACTATGGATCCTTTTTTGAAATACGTCTTAGCGAATTCAACGCCATCAACTGTCAGCTTTAAGCTTCCCGACTTTATACTGCCTATGGAAACTGTAAAAAAAGAAATTATTATTTCGTTTAGACGCTGTTTCATGTTATCCTATTCTTTTTCCTCTTTTACATAATGTACGTCCAGCTTTATTCTGCCAGTAATTTTAACTGGTTTACCAGCGAAGTCTATAGTTAAATCTTCAAAAGTTAAAATTAGATCGGAGCCCTTGCCCGCTAGCTTATCTATAATTTCAGCTATTGTTTCTGCTATTTTCTCACTCATAGAAACACCTAATATAAAATATATTCAATACAATATATAAAAATGTATGGCAAATAATTGTTCGAATTCTCCTAAAGAAACAATAAAAATTGTAGATAAAATTAGAGAAAAGATAAAAATTAAAGAAGAAGATTTTGTAGTTTGGAAGGTAGCCAAGGAAACTAATGATCCTTTTAAAATACTGATAGCAACTTTACTTTCCCAAAATACAACCGATAAAAATGCTTTGAAAGCTTTTTGGAGACTTGAAGAGGAAATAGGCGTAGAGCCCGAAAAGCTAGCTTTTGCTCCAGTTAAGAAGATAGGCAAAGCTATTAAGATCGCCGGACTTCACAGGATTAAAGCAGAGGCTATAAAAGAATTATCTCAGATCATCCTTAAAGAATATCAAGGAGACCTTTGGAGATTATTAAAATCCGAGAATTCCCGCGAAAAACTACTCTCTCTACCTAGAGTTGGAAACAAAACCGCTGATGTACTATTGTTAATGTTAATAGGAAGAAATGTTATACCAGTGGATACACATATTAGAAGAATCGCTTTAAGATTAGGCGTCTCTAACCAAAATAGTTACACTTCTATCCAGAGAGGCTTAATGAAATTTTTAAAAGATGAAAATATGCTAGAATTACACCTATGTCTTATAGCTTTAGGAAAAACTTACTGTAAACCTAGAAAACCTAAGTGTAACGAATGCCCCTTGGCAGATATATGTAAATATAGGAGGTTAATATTTAGCGAAAATCACTAAAATGTAAATCATAGCAGATTGGCTTATTACAATTATTGAAACTAGGAGAGGGCAGTAACAGTTAATACTTGAATTTGTAAAGATGTCTCAGTATTTAAATACTCGGATTTTAAAATAAACGAAGAAGAAAAGATTATCATTTAAATTTTGAAAAAAGAGACTAAAATCGCTACATTTTTCAAACAAATATTAATTATCTTGAAAATAGCATTATGTCATGTGATGATTCAATGATAGGCTTTGTATCCATAGTCTTGCATTGGCATATACCATATGTGAGAAAAAGCGGAGAATGGCCTTTTGGAGAAAACTGGTTTTTCGAAGCTCTTGCCGAAACCTATATTCCTTTAATAGCAGCTGTAGAAGAAATTGTTGAAGTAGGTGTAAGCCCAAAAATGACATTCAATATAACTCCAGTGCTTTTAGAACAGCTTTCAGATGAGTACCTGAAGGAGAAATTTGAAAAATACTTAGAAGAAAAAATATCGCTTATAGAAAAAGATCTAGAAAGCTGTGATAATTCTAATCTTAAAAAAGCGATTTTGCACGTAAGAAAATATTATCTATGGGTAAAGAGTAAATTTAGAGAATATAAAAAAGATATAATCGCCCGTTTAAAAGATCTTCAAGATAATGGCTTTATTGAAATAATAACCTCCGCTGCTACTCATGCCTACCTACCACTTTTAGGTTGTAAAGAAGCTATAGATGCTCAATTAGATACTGGTGTAAGAACTTATTTAAAATATTTCAATAAAAAGCCGCGTGGGATATGGCTTCCAGAAATGGCTTATAGACCTAGAGGAGAATGGATCTTACCACCCGATGGTAAAAAAGTCTACAGAGAGGGAATCGAGGAATTCCTGATACGCCATGGTTACGAGTATTTCTTTGTAGAATATCATGTGCTGGAAGGCGGGAAACACATAGCCACCTACCCATTCCCTACTGACCTGAAATATCCTGCAGAAGTAGAGAAGAAATTTATAGGAGAAACTCTGCGGCCGTATTTTCTCCCTGTAGATGGAAAAGATGTAGCAGTTTTTGCTAGGAATAAATCTGTCAGCGTACAAGTCTGGAGTGCAGATTGGGGCTACCCGGGTGATTACTGGTATAGAGAATTCCATAGAGTTTCTCCTATTTCTGGAATGAGATATTGGCGCATAACAGATAAAGCTTTACCATTAGGAGAAAAAGCTCCATATGATCCTGAGAAAGCATTGGAAAGAGTACACGCTCATGCAGAACATTTCGCCAATCTACTTTATAGTATATTGAAAGAGTTTTACGAGAAAACTGGAGAGAAGGGAATAATAATCGGCGCTTATGATGCCGAACTTTTCGGTCACTGGTGGTATGAAGGAGTTAGATGGCTTATTGAAGTATATAAACGATTAAGCAACTTCGGTATTTCTCCTATCACTCCGAGCGAGTATCTGGATGAGTATGTAGAGACTAAACACTATGTAGAACTTCCTGAGGGCTCATGGGGACTTGGAGGAGGACATTGGACCTGGTGGAACGATTCTAATAAATGGACCTGGTCCTATATCCACTCCGCTGAAGAAAAAATGAAGGAATTAGCGAAACTTTATGGAAGAAACAAGTTATTAGATAAAATTATAGAACAGGCTATGAGAGAGCTTCACTTAATGGAGAGCTCTGATTGGCAATTCTTGATAACTACCGGGATGGCAGGCGATTATCCGGTTAAGAGATTTAGAGAACATGTGAAGCGTTTTAACTTCTTGGCGAATTTAGCCTTTAAAATAGATAAAGGAGGGGGGATAAGTAAAGAAGAAAAGGAAAAGCTCAAAAAGATAGAAGAAGTAGATAAAGTATTTACTGATTTAAATCCTAAAGTATTCTTATAATACTCTAATTCTTCAGTTTTTATTTTTCATTCTCTCAAGATTTTGCATCAGTCAGTTGGCCAATTTCATATTTATGATATCACAGTCTTGATAGAATTCATAACACTGGCTGTAGAAATTATAGCTAACGGCTTTAGCGCATTCGCCCCTATACTGCTATCTAGCTGTCTACCCTTAAAAGGCTAATATTACTCTTCACTAATTATTATATAATACCATGTTAATATTATAGCATGGAGTATTTTCTTGAAGAAGTTTCTAAAATAATGTCAAAAGACTTCTGTGAACTTAAACCCACTGATACTGTTGGAAAAGCCCTACACATTATGAGAGACTGTGATATATCGGTAATCCTTGTTATGCACAAGAGAAAAGCTAGAAGACTTGTCAGCAGTCGTCATTTACTCAGAGCCGGTGTTTTCCCGAATACGAGATTAATATCTATTGCTAAGCCGGCCCCTTACCTCGTACCAGATGATATTATTCTAGATGCTGCCCAGGCACTAGTTTCCTATAAAGTAGAGGCAGTTCCTGTAATCGATTCGAATAACGTTGTACTAGGTCTTGTTACTAGACGTGATATCATAAAGTATGCTCTCGAAATTGGATGGCTTCAGCCATTCAATGTAAAGGATGCTATGTTAAAACCTGTTATTGCTTCCCCCTCCGACTCAGCGAGTAAGGTTAGGAGACTTATAATGAATCATGCAACCAGGCAGGTGTTTATAGTCGAAGACGACAGACTAATTGGAGTCGTAGGTATTGAAGATATACTCGAGAAAATATACAGTATAACCGTGAACCGTTCGACCACGGGAGAAATAATTGGAGAAACTGAGAAAATACTTTCGCATCCAGCAAAATTCATTATGTCTAGGCCAATTTTCACGGTAAATGTTGAGGATAAGCTATCTAAAGCTGCGGAAATAATGTTGAAATTAGGAGTTTTCTCCACACCAGTTTTAGAAGAGAATTCTGTTGTCGGCACTATAACTAGATATAGTATCGTGAGAATGGTGGCTGCATTGGCTATTATGAAATCTCTTCCACTATCCTTCAAGGGACTTGGAAAAATCCCGCAACATCTCCTTGACCTGGCAAATATAGGTATATCTAAGACCTTGGAAAGGATTGCACGAACCACAAAACTTTGGGAGGGCAGGGTTATCATAAAATGGCAGAATACAGAGGGTGAGCGAACTCTATACATATTTGAGATATCAATAGTAACCGCTAAAGGCATATTTACGGCTTCGAAGTCGGGCTGGGAGCCTATACAGGTGTTCATTAACGCACTAAAAGCGCTTGAAAGACAATGCGAAAAAACATTGACTAAGAAAAGAAAAGCCGAGAGGAAGAAACGGCGTATGGACCTTTTTAGCCAACTTTAGGATAACTGTCAGTCGTCTTAGATACCGAAAAGTCAAGCATGAGAGAGAGAAATTAGCTGAGAAATAAAGTTAAAAATAGGGAAAAAGATTTAGAGTTCTTAAGTATAACTTCGGTTGTTAGCTTTTCATTTTATCCGAATATATTGAGATCTCCTAGATCCGATTAGCTACCGCCTATCCGTAGGGCGTATGAAGAATAAGAATACAAAAGTTTAATCAAGCACTTCTAGAAATACGATAATAAGTTAAAAGACTTTTTAAGGAAAGCCACTTGAGCTTCCATATCACGAAGCTAGATAGGCCGAAAGTAGAAAATTCGGCCTTTCATATAGTCATCATAATTTTTCTTCAGACCTTCCACGCTTCTTCATCTTTCAGTCAACCTACATATTCACCTTTCACTAAAATCCTTTGTACCATTAGATGATTCAAACTACTTTAGATTATAATCTTCCGGTGTATAGTAGAAGATCAGCTTACCCTGCTGCCAATCCCTTATTATAATTCTCGCCGCTTCTTCAATGTTAAGCCTGCCGCCTTTTAAATATAAACCTCGCCTCCTAGCTAAATTCTCTATAACTGTGAGAGGCTGATCGCCCTCTATACCATATGTCTTCTTGAATACTTCGGGATCTTTTAATAATCCTTGTTTAATCAGTTTCAAAGCTACTGGCAAGGGGTCTTCAAGGCTTTCAGGACTTAAAGCTCCTTTAAAGACGAGCTCTTCCTCACTATCTCTCAAGGGAATTACTCCAGGAGTATCTATCACTCTAAGCCAGGTGGCAGCTCTTACTAGTTGAACATGTTTAGTATATCCCGGTATAGGAGAAGTTCCTGCGCTATGCCTACCTCTAAGTAGATTTATAATAGTAGATTTTCCCACATTAGGGTAGCCTACTACTGCAACCTTGACCGTTTTTTTAGGAGCTACCTTTTTAATGGCTATCCACAGTTTTCTCGTTCCAAGCCTCCCTCGAGCACTTATGTATATAGTCTCATATTCCCTATTTAAGACCCGTTTCCATTCATCCATAACCTCCTTTGATACTAAATCCGCTTTATTTATGACTATGATTATTGGTTTACCAGCGGCTTCAGCAATTTTTTCTAACTCTTTAGACCTAGTACCATAAGGATCTCTAGCATCCACTACTTCAAGCACAACATCGGCTTCTCTTATGACTCTCTTGACTTTAGTCCATAATTTCTTCAAGGACATATTTCTCGATAAATTAGAGAATAAATTATTTGCTACTTATTTTGATTATTCTTTTCTCGACTAAGTTTCTAATAGATAACAATTTATCCTCTAAAAGCTTCAGTTCATCTTTCGTTAAAGCGTTGACAGAGATCTGAAGATAATCGAGTTTATCGAAGTTCTTTACCAGTATTTTAAACCATCTATTATCATAACTCCACTCAACGTTTTCGAAAGACTGAACCTGAGGATCTAATATTTTAAGAGCATAGTGTACGGCTCTGAAGTTTCTACTAATTCTCATGTCTATCTTTACTTCTTTATCTGAAATAGTAGCTTTATATAGCGAATTAGATTGTTTGTAGAAAATAGTACTTTTTAATAATTTTCGCCTGAAAATTGTATAATACTCTAAATGTTTAAGAAAAATATTGCTTTTCAATATATTTCTTAGATTTTTTAGAAAGACATTGGCAACTTCAGGGAAAACAATTTTCTCAAAGAATTCTTTAACCACTTCTACTTCCACTTCCTTTGTAAATCTACCGATTGCTACTTTTGCCGCATGGTTTTTATCAATTTTCTTCCTCTTTTTAGAAGAAATATGAGATAGAACTTCTTGAGTGAAATCTGGGATCTCGACGCTCGTAGGTAATGAAAGATAATCAACGAGTTGCTTCACCTCCCTTTTAGATAAACCTTCATTAATAACTTTCTTAGCTATCCAGTATTGTTTCCTAGGATCTTTAAGACGAGCTATTTCATACCAATAGCCTACGCCAAGCCGTCCTTCTATTTTAGACCAGACTTCCCTAGGAATATTTCTAGCTACTATAATTCTCTTTTTAACATAGTCTTCGGTAACATTATATTTTTTAGCTATTTTCTTTATGGTTAAACCATTTTCCTGTTCTTTTAAGAACAAAAGACCCTCTTTTATAGGATTCAATGTACCTCTGGTCCTATTTCTCTTAAAGGAGAGTATTTTCATATCCTCTGGAGTTAATTCAGGATAAAGTACTGCCCTTATCTTCTTCCACCCTAGCTTCTCCGCTGCTTTAACTCTGTGATAACCATCCCCTACGAAGTATCTGCCGTCATAGCTATAACATACTTCTATAGGCATAGTCTTCTCCGGTCCCTGAATAGCCATTTCTTCGATAAGTTGTTGAAACTCTTCCGGCGTCATTTCGTTAGGATTATCCTCCATTAGAACTAGATTGTCTAAGTCTATCCATATGAGCCTAGAACTGGCCATAGTCATCAACCTATTCTCTTGGTTATATTAATTAGAGAAGTAATAAAAATATATGCCTAAAAATTAGAAAAAGTGTTAAAATTTGAAATCTCCTAGCTCAGGCCAAACCTTGGGTACTTTGCCTGGAGGATATTCTTTCTTAAGCCATTCTACGAACTCAATTATTCTCTTTACGGCTTCCTCTACGATGACCTCTCCCTTCTCTTTACTTGCTTTGCTTGGATAACCCACACTACCTTTAGGATAATGATGTATTTCCATGTAGTGACTCACATCAAACCATGAGAAAGGTCTGCCATAGACGTTTCCGGCTTTATCAACCCACTTATCCGGTATTAAGCCGACCATTTTCTCTGCATCAGCTTCCTTCAGTCTATCTAGACGCATTAATTTCTCAGCGACATACCATGTTACGCTGGTTTCTAATTCATCAGCGTGAATAAATGGAGTTTCCAGCACTACTCCTGGTTTAAGCTCTTTTCCAGCTACTATGATATCTCTAACCCACGCCCACCAACTGGTGACCATTATTAAAGCATGAACTCCTTCTTCGATTATAGCCTTGTCTTTTACTATGGGTAGCACGTACTCCTGTCCGTGAGAGTTGAATAATATTATCTTTTTAAAACCAGTATTGCTAAGCCATTTAACTACGCTTACAACATAACCGATATAGGCCTCTTTCTTAACCGGAATTGTTCCGGGCATTCCATAGTGGTGTGATGGATGAGAGCCATAGATTATCGGTGGGGCTACTGTAACGCCAGTTTCATACGCTATTCGCTCAGCGATATAAGTTCCTATTAGCGTGTCTTCGCCTACAGGAGCCGCGAGTCCATGGTTTTCAATAGAACCGCACGGTACAAGTATTATGTCACATTTTTTAATCCTTTCTTTAATCTCTTCAACAGTCATTTGATCTAGGTACATTTTCTCTCCAAATTTGTTAAGTATCGGTATCGAAAATCTAGATTGATAGTTAGACATGTATCTCACCATGGTTAGATGTTGGAAAGGAGAATAAAAGGATATCGTTTTTAAGGTTTGATGGTTATTTTACCATCTATTCTTTTATGAGCCCTCTCAAAAGCTTTCTCCACATCGTCTAAGCTAAATCTACTAGTGATGATCTTAGTCATATCTATTCTTCCAGCGGCCATCAATCTGATCACGTTTCTGAAATTACCCCAACCGCTATGGCCTTGACTTCCGAAAATCTGCGCTCTTCTCACCTGGAAGATTTCTAAATATATAGGAACTTCACTAGGAGCTCTACCTATCCACGCGATCTTGCCTCCTATAGCTATGCTTTTCTGCATTTGAGGCAAAGTTTTCTCAGGGGCTCCGGCAGCTTCGACGTGCATATCCGCTCCTTCCCCACCTGTTACTTCTAGTATCTTCTCGTAAGGTTGTACACCGCTTTTCTGCAGTTCTACTGGATTAAAGACGTAGTCGGCTCCCATGCTCTTAGCTAATTCTATTCTCTGCGGACTTATCTCAAAGGATATTATTTTACCAGCTCCAGCTGCTTTAGCTAGTCCTATAGCTGCTAATCCTATTGGACCTGCTCCCCAAACCACTACATAACTGCCAGGCTTAAATCCTCCAGCTCTCGTGAACATAGCGTGATAGGCTACAGAAGTTGGCTCTACAAGACTGCCTGCCTCAAAGGCTTTATCCTCGGTCTTATAAACATTTAAGAGCGCGTCTATCTTCCACAGATATTTCTCATTTACTATTATATAGTCGGCCATAGCGCCGTCTCTAGTGAAGCCTATCTCGCCGTAAACTAGGTCTGATGGATCGTTTAAGAGTATACAATGGTTTACATAGCCCATTCTACAAGGTGTACATTCACCACACCACAACATCTCTTCGCTAGTGACCATATCTCCCGGTTTAACCCATTTGACTTGTGAACCTACTTCCTCTACTATACCTGAAAATTCATGGCCTATTATTACAGGGAATTTCGTTAAACCCGGATAGATTATATAGCCATCTTCGCTCGTCTCTAAGAAATGTATATCTGAACCGCATATACCACATGCCTTTACTCTTATCAGAACGTCTTTAGGTCCTACTTTAGGTTTAGGCCTCTCCTCTAGCACTAGCCTAGGGTTTTTCCAAACTTTCGCTCCTTCGATAACTTTATGTGTCTTTAACTCAGCTTCGCTGATCTTATAGTCAGGTTTAGGAGCAAATTCTGCATAAACAACGGCTCCTCTCAAATAAATCACCCGTATTCGATTGCGTTTATAAAGCTTATAAAAGTTGCGAATACTGTCGGAAACTATTTTTATAGGTCGGAATTTTCTAGTATTTACACGGTGGCATTATGCCAAAGCCTAAAGTATATGTAACCCGTATTATACCCGAGCCCGGATTAGAGATTCTCAGAAAATATGTCGATATAGAATTACATAAATCCAAAGAATGGCCTCCTACTCGTGAAGAACTTATAGAAAAAGTAAAGGACAAAGATGGCTTGCTATGCCTCTTAACCGATAAAATCGATGCAGAGGTTATGGATGTAGCTCATAATTTAAAGGTTATAAGCACTTATAGTGTAGGCTTCGACCATATAGACATAGACGCCGCAACTAAAAGGGGAATATATGTAACACATACGCCAGGTGTCTTGACCGATGCCGTAGCCGAGTTTACAGTAGGATTACTACTAGCGATCACTAGAAAGATAGTAGACGCTAATGAAGTAGTTAAAGGTGGTAAGTGGGATAAGCCTTGGAATCCGTTTTTCCTAACAGGACCAGAGCTTAAAGGTAAAACTTTAGGCATCGTCGGATTGGGAAGAATAGGTAGAGCTGTAGCGAAAAAGGTTAAAGGCTTCGAAATGAAGGTCATATATTACGACGTATACAGAAATGAAAAAGCTGAAAAAGAACTAGGAGTAGAATATGTCGATTTAGAGACCTTGCTAAAGACCTCGGACTTCGTAAGCCTACACGTTCCACTACTTAAAGAAACCTATCACATGATAGGCGAAAAAGAGCTAAAACTTATGAAACCAACCGCCTACTTGATAAACACGGCTAGAGGAGGAGTGGTAGATACTAATGCTCTAGTTAAGGCTTTGAAGGAAGGTTGGATAGCAGGTGCTGCTCTCGACGTCTTCGAACAGGAGCCTTTACCTCCAGATCATCCATTAACTAAACTGGATAATGTGATACTGGCTCCACATATAGCTAGCGCCACTATAGAAGCTAGACAGAGAATGGCCGAGCTAGCTGCTAACAACTTGGTAGCGGTTCTGAAAGGTGAGATGCCGCCAGCACTAGTCAATAAAGATGTCTTAAAGGTTAGGCCTCTAGAGAAAGTTAAGATGATTTAAAAACTTCTTCTTCTGCATTTTTTAGAGTTTCTAAAGTAAATTTAGCGGCAGTTTTAAAATCTGGCTTGATTACTATCTCCGCCGAAAGATAGCCTTGGTAACCAGCTTCTCTTAAAGCCTTTAAGACAGATTTGAAGTCTATATGGCCCATGCCAGGGGCATACCTGTTACTGTCAGCTACATGGACATGCCCTATCAACCCGCGGGCTTTTATTATAGAATCTTCAATAACGGGTTCTTCGATATTCATGTGGAAAGTATCTAAGAGAAGGTAAAGTGCACCAGTGCCTACAATTTTACATAGCTTAATGGCTTCTTCTACAGTATTGACAAGTTCTGTTTCATACCTGTTTAATGGTTCGAAGAAAACTTTCACTCCTCTATTTTCTGCATAGTTACAAACCTCTCTTAATCCCTCGACCATATATTTATAGGCTTCATCTTTGCTCATCTTTCCCTCTAACCTACCTCTCATTAAGCCTATAATAACACCAGCTCCTAAGTTTTCGCCTAAGTTGATGAAATCCTTTAACCTAGAGATTGCAGCTTTTCTTTTCTCTAGACTAGGACTTGAAAGACTGAAACCGTAGTGTATATAGTTTAATCCCGTACTAAGAGCTGGCACTTCTAAACCATATTCTTTTAAAATATTTTCTAACTCTTTTAGATTTAAATGGTTAGGATCTAGAATTGAAAGTTCTACTCCTTCAAAACCTAATTCATGAAGAATTTTTAAAGCATTCTCTAAAGGCACGCGCACTACTGCTTCAAACTCAGCGGATGGAGGTGCAACTACCATCGACTTCTTAAACATATGCATAAATACTAAAATAGGTATTATAAACTCATCCTTGCTCGCGATAGTGATTCTCAGCAGATGCTTCTGGAAAGTAGGAGTAATAAACTGAAAAATGAAAAGTATTTTAATTAATCCTCAATAATAACTTCATCGTCCAGCATCTCTTGAACTTCACGTAAGAAAACTTCAAATGCTTCCTCTGCGTTATACTTGCCATTCTCAACATCTTTTAGAACACTGCATATAATCTCGTTATATAATTCATATCTCGGATGTAAGGGTATAAATGTTGTATAATTTAACATATAAGTAAGTTCAACCAGAAACTTATTTTCCTTATACTTGGTATTAGTAATCTGACTACTTAGTATAGCTAAGTGAGTACTACTTATAGCGTGCAGAGAATTAATAGTCGGATCAGTTACTAAAGTAATTAATAAGAAAGCAATCTTCTTATTCTCACAGCTTTTCGTAATCGTATAAACCATTGAATAGGATAATGTTACAGGCTTATCGCCCTTTTTACCTGTCGGATGTAAAGCAAAGCCAATGTTTTTCCAGAAATAATCTTCAGTAATACCATAGTTATTAATCCACTCCGCCTTATCCCAAATATTACCACTTGCAAAGAGAGTTTTACCTTGAGCAAATCTATCATAATAAGCGATTTTCTTCGAATTCCCTATCTGATTTGGATCTACTATTTCTTCGTTTCTCATTCTTTCAAATAGTTTTAAGAATTTCTTCCAGGCACTTTTAGTAAACACCAGTTTACCGCTTTCAGGATCCCATAACCTACCGTTGTAGGCTAAATAAAACTGTTGATAGTCAGTTTCGCATGTAGTTTTATGCACTAGCCCATATTTTACTAATCCAGCATTTACTGCTTGCCTAGCTACGGTTACCATGTCTTCGATCATGAATTCTCCTTTTTCTATCTTTATAGGTAATTCTTCTATTTCTTTATCAGTCCATCCTAATTTTCTAAGAATGTCTTTTCTAAAATACAATAGTCTGACTTCAGTATCTTGTGGTATAGCCCATATTTTGCCTTTGTATTTAACGGCATTCCATAGGACTGGTATTATGTCGAAGTATACAATGTCCCAGTATTCTTGTACATAATCGTCTAAGGATATGATGTAATTATTTTCAGCTAGATATGCTATGTCTTCGTGTCCAGTGCAGTAGATGTCTGGTCCTTTGTCGGCTTCCATTGCCATTAGGAATCGTTTCTTGTAGTCGCCCCAGCTTTGGGTCCAGAAGTCTCCTTCTATTTTGACTCTTACTGGTGAGCCGATGTCTTCAAGCATTTTGTTTAGTTTTTCGGCGGCTACTTTAAAGGCTTCGAATCTGTAGACTGATGGTTCGTCTGGTCCTATTGCCCATACTGTTATTGTTATTTCTGTTGGTGCTCCAGGTCCTGCTTCTTCTAGTTGTTTAGTTAGTTCTTCTACTTTCTTTTTGAGCTGTTCGTTTTCAGCTAGTAGTCTA
>QMRG01000031.1 GCA_003649235.1 Thermoprotei archaeon
GCACTAAACTAATTCCTTCCTCACTTGAAAATAAAGGAGGCTCCCAGTTCTCTACAATCTTTCGCCTCTCTACTTTTACATACTCACCTGTTTTCCGGTTTACTGTTTCAATCGTATAAGGTTCCTTATACACCAATATTCCTCTACGCTGCCATGTTGGTACATTGTTTATATTAATTTTCAAGAATTTGAATATAATCTCGTGTCTATCACTATACTTCAATCCATTTAATTTCTTAGAAGCTTCTCGAGGAGTATATCCCATTTGTAACAATGCATGGTAAGCGTAAGAGTTCACACAATTCCTCCACGCCTCGTTTTGACGCCATTGAAGATAGCCTAAAATCTCCTCTCTAGCTATGGGAATAGCTCTCGCATCGAAAGATACTACTAAATCGCGGCCTATGCGGGAAATTAATAGTGACGTAAATTTACTAGAGATTATTGAGGGGATTATCGATAGTACTTTCTCAAGTCTCCGGTTAAAAGGGAGTTCTGAAGTAAAGATATAGTTTATTTCATCGGAAAACACGTAGATAAGAGAAGGATTAAATCCTTCCTCATATACCTCCTTAGCAGCTGCAGTCATTATTTCAGCGAAATTTCTGTCGAAAGGTCTTTGAATATTTAATTCCTTGCTTAACTTGTGGAAATTTCGACCATCACATCTTATTATAACTGGCATGTTAAATGGAAGCTTTAATTGAGAAAAAACCTCGTAATCCTTATATTTTTTAGTTGTTCGTTTCATATGGGTAAATATATCGGATTATCGTCGGTCGAGATTCTATCTATAGTACCAACTATCTGTCTCACATACTTTGGCAGATTGAACATGCCTAAATGTGCCTCTCCATCGTATAGTCTCAAATCCTCTTTTATTCGAGCCTTAATCCTCTTCTCGATATCTTCTATCGACAAAGAATCGGGATCGTACGTTTTCGATCCTAAGACAAATGACCATTCCTGCAGAAATACTGGTACGAATATGCGGTATAGCCTGACTATGGGGAATACCGCTTTTACGGTAGCGTGTATTACAGCATAAACATTTGACTCTGGAACCATTTGCGTAGATTGAGTTACAAATACTCCATCATTTTTGAGAGCTTTAAATACGAGTTGATAAAATTCCTTGGTATACAGGTACATTGACGGACTATCTTTTACCGGGTCTGTTAAATCTATTATTATCACATCGTATTCATCCTCTTTCTCTTTAAGATATTCACGCCCATCTTTAATTACGAGTTTTACTCTGGGATCGTCAAACGATCCTTGATGCCATTCTGTTAAATATTTACGAGCCACATTTATCATCTCCTCGTCAATATCTACCATGACTACTTCTTCTACTGTTTTATGTTTCAAAACTTCTCGTATAGTCGCTCCTTCACCGCCTCCTAGGACTAGAATTTTTTTAGGGTTAGGATGTAAAATCATAGGAGGATGTACTAATGCTTCATGGTAAATCCATTCGTCTCCCAGCGCTGATTGAATTTTCCCGTCAATTATAAGGGCTTTTCCTCGAAGAGGTATATCTACTATGCTTATAGTCTGATATTTGGTTTTACCCCAGTAATGTACCCTCCTTATAGCATAGATCGCCGCCTCGGTTTTACCATACCATTCTACATGCCATGTCCAATCTAAGCTCATAAAGACACCAAAATATATTGATTAGAATGGTAAATAAAGTCTAGGTTAAGATCTCTCGCATAATTTCTCTTTTCCTAGAATCCCAATATCCATTATATTCTTCTTCTACATTGGCACCTCTCGTTATCTCCATTACAGCTAATTTTTTCGCTTTAAGCTTTTTCTTCAATATTTCAAGACCTTTCCATGGATCCGTCCTATCACCGCAGGTGAAAACATCCACAGCTGCATATCCATACTCAGGCCAGGTATGTATGGATATGTGAGACTCTGCTATTAAGACATAGCCGCTGACTCCATACGGTTTGAAACGGTGGAAACTATAGTTGATTACTGTACTATTAGAAGCTACAGCTGCCTCAAGTAGAATTTCCTTAATAAGATTTACATTGTCAAGTGTGCTACTGTCACACTCGAAGAGTTCCGCTATTATATGTTTCCCTAATCCCACCCCTACTCTCTTCATCTCTCCCCAGAAAGGAAGTTTTTACCCCTTATATACCCCCCTCCTATTTAAAGATTTTTATAAGTTATTAAATGATCATTAAAGTGAAATAACCGTGAAATAGACTTTGCTTTACGCACGAAAAATTTAAAATAGGCTTCTTCGATGATATCAAAGAGCCCCGGTCGTATAGCCAGAGGTAGCCTTGATACCGGCGAAGTCAACCAGCATGGGCCTAGAGTATCTCGGCCTCTCGAGCATATAGGCAGAGCAAGCCGAGGATCCCGGGTTCAAATCCCGGCCGGGGCATTTTCTTCTTAAATGGGAGTTACGGATGGCGGTTTTCGTTGAGGTCCAGGAGACGGTAGTGGCATTGGTGGAGGTATTCCTAGTTCGCGCGCTAGCAGCATGGCTTCGAACATCGTGTACTGGGTTGTAGCGTGAATTAGTTCTTTTGGTATTTTTCTTTCTTTGAGTTTTTTCTTTAGATCTTTTAACGCTTCTTCGTCTCCAGAAACCACTACTGTTCCCTTTAGAGTGACGTTGAGAATCGGAGGCATGCTGCTTAAATTGAATACATATGGGATACGAAGTTCCTGCTTGAAAGTCTGAGCCTCTCCGCTTGGCAGTGTTATTTGTATTTGGAATTGTATTTGTGGTACTCGTATTTCGGAGAGCTTTTCGGCGTGTATATAAGATAGTACTACTCTTATATTAGTTGACTTGTCCACGAGTCTTTAAACATTCTGTGATATTTTACCCTATCGCATACTTCATGAGAATCGCTATTTTAAAATCAAGTCTAACAATTCACAGCATTACTATTATAAGACTGAGATGCGCGTTTATCATGGTGTTTTTATGACTAAACAACTTTTAGCCCCTCCTGGCGAGGAAGTTCTTTTGATAGGTAATGAGGCTATAGCAAGAGGTATGTTAGAAGCCGGCATTGCCGTGGCTTCGGCGTATCCAGGGACTCCTTCTACCGAGATAGTTGAAGCTTTAAGCAGAGTAGCGGAAGAAGTAGGTATTTACGTGGAATGGTCTACTAACGAAAAAGTAGCTATAGAAGTCGCTATTGGAGCTTCTATGTGTGGAATACGTGCTGCCGCTGCTATGAAACATGTAGGAGTAAACGTGGCTTCTGATCCATTAATGAGCCTCGGCTATTCGGGCATAGAAGGAGGGTTAATAATTGTAACAGCAGATGATCCTAATGCTCACAGTTCTCAAAACGAACAAGATAATAGGTATTATGGCATGCATGCCTATATTCCCGTATTTGAGCCTTCATCGCCTGGCGAAGCTAAGGATTTAACAAAGGATCTCTATGCTCTATCCGAAAAGTATAAGACTGCAGTCTTTCTCAGACCGACAACGCGGGTATGTCATGTCCGTGGAAACGTAGTATTGGGCGAGCTTAAAAAATCCGTTAAAAGAGGAACCTTCCATAGAGACTTCAGTAGATGGGTATTATTACCCGTGAATAGTAGACGTCTACATGAAGAAGCTATTAACCGTATTGAAAAAATAGCCGAGGAAATCCATGAGTTTAAATATAATTTTCTAAAGAGTGGAGACGGTTCTTTTGGAGTGATAGCTAGCGGCGTCGCTTACAACTATGCCGTTGAAGCTCTTAAAGAGCTAGGAGTTTATGAGGAAGCCTCAGTATTAAAACTTGCCAGTACTTATCCTATACCGAAGAAACTGGTAAAGGAATTCTTTGACAATATTGAAGGAGACGTGTTGATTATTGAAGAATTAGATCCTATTGTTGAATGGAGTGTTAAGGTTTTCGCTAAAGAAGAAGGGATAGAAAACGTTATTCACGGTAAGGATTTATTGCCTAGAGTAAAAGAACTTAATACGGGTTTGGTGGCTTCGGCTCTAGCTAAAATGTTGGGAAAAACCTACGATAGAAAGATTCATTATAAATCCATCTTAAAATTGCCTCCTAGACCTCCAACCATGTGTCCAGGTTGTGGACATAGAGCCGCTTTTTATGAGCTTAAAATAGCTAGCGCTAAAGCTAAAGTAAAAGCTGTCTATCCAGGAGATATAGGTTGTTATACGTTAGGCTTCTTCCCTCCCTATCGGCTAGTCGACATCTCCTTTTCGATGGGCTCCGGACTTGGTATAGGATTGGGTATAGCTAAAGCTAGCGATGAACTGGTAGCAGCTACTATCGGTGACTCCACATTTTTCCATGCAGGTATACCAGCATTGATCAATGCAGTATACAATACTACGCCTATACTATTAGTAGTTATGGATAACGGCGTTACAGCTATGACTGGGCATCAACCTCATCCGGGTTCCGGCTATAGAGCCACAGGAGGCCCAGCTACTCCTTTAAAGATCGAAGATATAGCTAAAACAATCGGGGTAGAATTCGTCGAAGTAATCGATCCTTACGACGTAGATGCTTCAATAAAGGAGATTATGAATGCTATAGAATATGTTAGGAGAGAAGGCAAACCAGCTGTCATCATCGCTCGAAGACCTTGCGCATTAATGGTTTATAGGCAAAAAGTTAGAAGAGGGGAGAGAATTAATGTTTACTATATAGATAGGGATAAATGTACTAAATGCGGGATATGTGCGAATTTATTCGCTTGCCCGGCGATATACGTTGAAAATTCTGAATACTTTATAAATCCAACGTTATGTACGGGATGTGGCGTTTGTGCTCAGATTTGCCCGTTTGGAGCTATCCGCTTGAAGGGTGAGTAAAATGGAGATGAGAAATATATTGTTATGTGGTGTAGGTGGTCAAGGCATAATAACCATGGGACGGTTGATAGGAAACGCCCTCGTAGATAAAGGAATTAAAACCCGCGTCACAGAAGTCCATGGACTCGCTCAACGAGGGGGCTCGGTAAACGTTCATGTGAGGTTTGGAGAAGAAGTGTATAGTCCGCTTATTTGCGAAGGAGCAGCTCAAGCCATTGTAGCCTTGGAGTTAATAGAAGGGGTAAGATACTTAAGCTATTTATCCAAAGACGGCGTTTTGTTAGTCAATAATGTTTTAATTCCGCCACCTCTTCCTAACGTCAAGATACCTACTCGGAAAGAGATCTTAAAAGAATTTAAACGATTAAAAGTTAGATTCTACTTAGTCGATGCTGTTGAGATAGCTTTAAAGGCTGGTAGTGCAGCTTCGGCTAATGTCGCTATGATAGGAGGCATGCTCGCTCTCGATCTCTTACCGTTAACCCTACAGGATATCGAGAAGAGTATAAGAGAGATTCTGCCTCCGAAATTCCATGAAGTAAATTCTAGAGCTCTTAAAATGGGATACGATAAGGTTAGGAAGTTAAAAGAGACTTTATAAAAGCAGTTAGGAGATAAGGCAGTTGAGAGATGTACAGAGAGGGGGTCATAATTATCTTTTTTAAAATTTTATACTGGAAGTCCATATCCCCATCTCTCTCAGCTACGCTTTCAAAACCGATTTCTTTCATTTTCTTAATCATTTCATCATAATCTTTATCGTTTATCTGCATCATGAACCTCCGAGCCGTCTTCATTAAGAATAGTTCTCTCCCCATTAATCGCCTCCAAGCCTTATCATATTCCTCCAATACAATTTCTCCAGAGTTTTTAGCCAGCTCTTCTCTAATAATATTTGAAGCTATATGCGCTGCTATTCCAGAGTAGACGACACCTCCTCCAGTAGTAGGTTTCGTCTGACCAGCTACATCGCCTATTAGGATTGAACTTTTCTTTGCTATTTTTCCGTAGATACCGGTTAGTACGACTCTTCCTCCTAGAATACGTTTTACTTTTGCTTTCTTCAGTTTTGAAGAGGCTATCGGATGTTTGCCTAGGAAGTTTTTCAAGTAGCTAAATGGTAGCTCTCTAGCTGCTAGGCCTACTCTAGCCTCATCCTCGGAAAGAGGTATTATCCAAGCGAAAAATCCAGGCGCCCATTTGCTACCAAGGTATATTTCAACTAAATCCCTGTTTAAATCTCTAATTTTCTCCAGTTCAACTTGTATTGCTGGTAAGAGTAAGTCTTTAGGCGGTTTCTCAAATCCTAGTTTAGTAGAAAGATTATATCTAAAGCCCTCGGCATCGACCAAGATCTTGCTGCGAATACTTCCACTTCCTGTTTTTAGAATCCATTTTCCGCTTCTTTTAGCTACCTTCACAACTTTTGTTCTCAACTTTATGTTATCTGATACTTTTTCGGCAAGCTCTTTATCGAAAAATGTCCTATTAACAACAACTGCTTCATCTCTTCGACTTTCAACTATAAGCTTTAAACCTGAAGGAGATATGAAAATAGCTCCTCTAACTTTATTCTGAATCGATTTCTGAGGCATAAAACCTATTCTTTTTAAGCCTTTTAGGCTTAACAATCCTGCGCAATGTAATGGCTTTCCAACTTCCCTATGTTCCTCGAGAACTATAAAATCTAAATCTTTAATAAGGTTGGCTAGAAATAGTCCTGCTGGTCCTGCTCCTACAATAGCTACATCGTATTCCTCACCTATATTTTTTAAGTTCATTTATGATCTCCCTAAGAATACTTCTTTCTAGAGAATCCATCAATAAGTATGTGTGTTTTTCTTCGATAATCTTCTCTATTAAGAGCGCTAGAATCGTTAAATTAGACCTTTCGTTATAAGTTTTTTTGATAGATTCTATTTCTGAGAGAATATTTTTCCCTTGTTTTATGATAAGTTTATCTGCCGATAAAATCCATTTATTAGATATGGAGTTCATAAGGTATATTGCACGAGACTTCCCCTTTTCAGTGAGTATATAGTATTGTTTTATTCCGTTACCATATTTGTGCACTTTTCTAACGTAGCCAGAAAGTATTAGATCTCTTATAGCTAGCTCGACTTCCTCGCTGTAAACTCCTAGAAATGTAGGCCTAAATTTTACATTAACAAAGGGAGAGTAGAGGAATATCATAAAATGTATCTTTAGTTTTCCATCTATGCCTTTGAAACCGTCTGAAGCTAGAAAAAGTATTATCCAGTCATCAAGAGATAGTTCTATACACTCTATTCCCATTCGCCGTAGTATATATCGTTTCCAATCTTTGCTATATTTAACTTCCATATTTCTACCCTAGACTATTTCTATCTCGCCTTTTTCTCTAGATTTTTTTATAAATATGAGTATAATGAATATTGCTACACATACGAGTAAGACTGTTTTAGTATCAAAAGCAAAACCGAATAAAGTGAAATAAATATCTGTCTTGATTATCATAAAGTTATTGCCATAATCGGTGAGAGTGAATTTTAAAGACTTCTCGTAATTACCCACTTTACACGTTATTCTATAAGTATTTAATGGTAGTAGGCTAAAGCAGAATTTTCCATCTTCACCTGTTCTACCCGTTTTTTCTATTTTGCCATCTTCAGATACTAAAGTTATTTGAGCTCCTCGTATAGGGTTTCCGAGGATATTTACAACTTTTATTTTTAATGAACGAAGTTCAAGGATTATATTAAACTTATTTTTTACACTTAAATCGATATTTTTCATGTAAAGTAACGTATTATTGCTCAACACGCGGATTTCATATGTGCTTAAAGGTACTTGTTCAAAGCGTGCTACTCCATTAGAATCGGTAACTTGAGAATATTTAGAGACTTCTTTTAAGATTACTGTAAGATTTTTAATTGGGTTGAAATCTAGGTCCTTTATTGTGATCTCGACGTCAGATACTCTACATACTAAGTTTAAATCAGCTACTTGAGTTGGATTGAACAACATTCGAGAAACTTCTACTCCATCTACGATTACTCTAGCTAAGTACTCTCCTTCGGGTAGAAAACCTAGATCCGCTTCACCGTCTTGGATAGTAAACTCGTTCTCGATAGCTTCAGATAGGGAGTATAATAAAAGTTTGCCTTGTTTCAACTCCTTTCCAGAGATATCTGTTACGTATGCTTTCACTCTTGACAAGAAAACATCTAAGGTTAAGCGATCGTAGAGCGTATAGAGCAAGTATTCTCCTACCTTAAAACCGTTATAGTATAGCGACATCTTTATAGGAAGTTTTAGTGGTGGAGCTATATGGATAACATTCCTAACATTTTCAATAGTATAAATACGTCCATCGCTTTCTATTTCTACATTCAGTACAGGTAGGCCAGCTTCCTTGCCTTTGAGCAATACTTCTACTTCTCTGACTTTATACTCGATACTTACCAAGTGCGCCTTGTTAATGATATATGCTGCATGCTCTCCTATGGATAAGTTAAAGGGGAGAGACGCCACTCGTTCGCCCTCGCTTACGGAAAGAGATTCGACGTATTCCGGTTTGTACAATAGTAGGAAATAGGTGCCATTTAAGCCTGTAGCGGGAATATCGGATACTCTTATAGTTTTAGAATTCGAAACAAATACATTTTCGTAGAAGAGGAGTATAGGCTTATAAGCTAGAGATATTACATCTCCTTCTACTGTAAACTCAGAATCCTGTACATAATATATCAATTCTTTACCCTTGCTGGGGCCTAGAGGTGTCATATACTCGACTTCTTTCTCGAGCAGTAAGGAAAACGGTTTTGAAGTGTTTATCGTAACGACTCCTTCTTCTAGGGTAAGCACGTAAACAAAATATCCAAATGTTTTCCATTTCTCTATATTTGCATATATTTTCTCTTTAACGTCAATTTTGGTGAAATTTTCAGGTATGAAAAGAACGAAGACTATGGGTAAACGATTATACTCTTCAAAGAAGACTTCATAGGTTCCGGTTCCGATACTCTCAGTATCTATATTTAGATCGTAAAGTCCATAATGTAGACTAGGAGACCCTGGAGGTACTGTTTCTCCATTGACTTTAACCGTTGTTGGTCGTATCCCGCTCCTAGGATCAATGATTATGGTTACATTCTTTACTGTCGAAGTTTTGATAGAGAAGGATATCTTGTTATCCAAGACTTGGAAATATTCTATAGTATTTTTTTGGCTATTCGAGAACACTACTTTCACAAAAATTAGCTCTCTTAAAGGAGTGCTGCTACCTCCAACTAGCTGTGAAAACAAAATTAAAGCTAATAGTATTATGCATTTCCTCGTCCACATATTTCAAGCATTTTGGAATAGTAAGTTAAGGTATTAATCTTAATCGCTGATTGAAGATATAAATCCTCAAAACTTTTTAGTGTGATTAATGTAAAAGGATTGGTGATACAGTTGAGTTGGGAAAAAAGATTTCCCGGAGCATTAACTTTGACTTTAATGTTTGTACCAGTAGCATTAATTGCGGCTACGTTTATACTAACCGATTATTTTAGCGTTAATCCAACCACATATCCTCCCCCTTTCAACTCTATAGTACCGTTGATCTTATTGGTAGTAGCGATAATATCGGCGGCGATAAGTTATATTACAGCTAAGGATGAAGAACCCGAATGGGGGCCTCAGCTCCCATTTAAGATTGTAGAGGCTATAGATATAGCTATCATAGTGCTTAGTATAATGTTAATAGTGTTATTGATTACAATTTACTTCATTTAGTTTCTAACGACTCTCTTAACTTAGAGATTTCGGCATCTTTTTCAGCTATAACTTCTCTCAATTTAGCGTTCTCTTCTTCTAAAATCTCTAGTTTCTTCTTTAATTCTTCCAATTCTCGCAGTTTCTCTTCAAGACTACGCTCTCTAGATTCTAACTCTATTTTCTTTGCTTCCATCCTTTCTCTCAATTCTAAAAGCGCGCTTTCCTTAGTTGCTAGTATTCGTTGATATCCTACTAATTCCCTCTCTTTTTCCAACAATCTCTTCTCCCAATCCATCAAACGCTTCTGCTCCTCTAGCAACTTCTCTCTAAACGGTTCTAATTCTTCTCTAATAAGTCTCTCTTTTTCTCTTATCTCTTTATCAAGTTCTTCAAGTTTTTTACTTTTCTGCTCATATTCAGTCTTAAGTCTTTCAAGCTCTGCTTTTAACTTGTTAAGTGCAGCTTCCCGCTCGTTTAGCTTTCTTTCTCTTATGTTAAGTTCAGAAACTCTGGATAAGAGATCTACTTCTTGTTCTTTGAGTTTCTGTGCGCGAGTTTCTAGCTCCTCTTTCAATTTAGCTATTCTCTCTTCCTTTTCTTTTAAAAGCTTCTCCTTCTGCTCAAGTTCCAACCTTCGAGTACCCAGAGCCTCGGCATCTTCTCTCAGTTTTACGCGAAGATTTTCTAGCTCTATCTTCAACTTATTTAATTCCTCTTCTTTCGCCATTAATTCTTTTGCTTTCTCCTCCATTTCTTTCAATTTTTCTATTCTCTCGTTTAATAATACCAGGTTTTCGTTGATCGCTTGACTGAGCTGTATTAATTCTTCTTCTTTCTCAGCTAGACTCTGTTCCTTTACTTTTAATTCATCTTCTTTTTTAGCCAACCTATCTGCGTATTCTTTAATACCCTCTCTCTCCTCCTCAATATATTTCTTAATATTTTCTCTTTCTTCTTCAAGCCTCTTTATTTCATCTTTTAACTCTTGCAATCTAGCTTCCAAGTATTGGAGTTCTTCTTTCTTAGATTCGTATTCAGCTCTTATTTTAGCGTACTCTTCTACGTTAGTTCTTAAACTATTTAGGTACTCATCGAGAGTATTCCGCAATTCTTTCGTTTCTACGAGTAACGCATCTATAGAAGATATCCCTTCGCTTATCTTGTCCAGGTACTCCGGAAGCGATTCTAACTTGGTAGCAGTATCACTTAATCTATCTCCTATTTCCGATAATTCTTTGAATTTCTCGTCGATTAAGGCCACTATTTTATTTATAGCTTCTCGACTTTCGCCTATGCTCTTTCTTTCCTGCTCAACTAGTTCTATTATATCAGTTGTTATTCTTCTCTGCTCATCATAAAATGCTTTTACTTGATATTGAAAACTTCTAATAGATTCCGGTAGGGATTTAGATAAGGAAGTAAGCATATCCTGTAGCTGAGTTATTGCAGTTGAAATATCGCTAACTTTGCTATTAAGCTCTACGAGTAATGCTTCCTTTTCCTCCTTTCTTCTAAATATTGACATTTTTTATACTCCCTCACTCAATTTATTAGTTAAAATGATTAAAGTGTTATGTTAAAAATAGATGATCAACTCTCTTCTTCTAATTGAGAAATCCTTTTCTCAATATTGGATATTTTTAACGACAAATCCGTCACAAGCAATTCAAGTTCTTTAAGACGCGCACTCGTGTTTTCCTCAAGAGCAGAAATTCTAGAAGAAGTTTCTGCCAGCAGTATTCTCGTTTCATCAAATTTAGATATTAGCATAGCCATATCTCCTTTTAATACATTAACCGTATCCAGCATTGCTCCTAAGACATTTTTTACTTCCGCCCTAAAAGATGATATATCCTCGATCAGCTGTTTTTGAATATTTACAGCATTCTCAACTTCCTTTTTGAAATTTAATACAAACGAGTCTAGAATTAAATGAGATTCTTTGCTAAAGTTTTTTAGAAATAGTTCTGCTTCGCTCTTTATCTTATTAGTTAATTCCTCCATAGCTTCCCGTTCTTTATCGATAATCTCAGCATTTTTCTCTGCTAATTCTTCCAGCTTATCCATAGCGTTTTCAAGCTCTCCTATTCTATCATTTAACATTTCAACGGAAATTTTAAGAGCTGATATTCCTCCATAAAGATTTTTTATAGCTTCTCTAAGAACGCTGAGAGCTTCGAATCCGCTGCCATACTCATATATTTCTGGCTCCTTCTCGGCCAATATTTCACCAAATCGAAAACTGTCATTAAGCTTAATAAGGGTAATCCTGCAAATAACATTCTACCAGAGCAGGTAAAGTTTTTAAGATAAAAATGCGACGTATTTTAGATACATAGTAGTTAAGGTGTATTATATGGCTTTAAAGGAAAAAATCTTGGCTTACGTCATTCTTGTTGTGAGCGTAGGACAAGAGTACAAAGTACTGGAAGAAATAAAAAAATTAAAAGAAGTAAAAGATGTCCATGTAGTGTACGGAGAATACGATATAATCGCCCGTGTAGAAGTCGAATCGATTAAGACGCTTGAAAAGGTAATTAAATCTATTAGATCAATAAAAGGCGTTTTGAGATCCATAACATTGATTTCTTCAATTTAATGGCGAAAAGATAAAAATAATCAATATAACTTTCTCTATAGGGGGATGAAGAAAGCGTTGAATGCTTAAACGTGCTGAAAGACGGGCGGAATGACCCCTATAGTTTAAAGAAGAGAGAAATTGCATAGGTCAATATAGCTAGCAAAAGAGGCAGAGGTAACGCTGGAAGAGCCCCTCTTTTCTCGACCAGTTTAAAAGTCGTATAAGCCCCTATAGAAAGGGCAAATACCGCTGCTATGAGCCTTAAAAGTGAAGGTTGAGGCTTAAGGAAAATAGCCGAGACTATCATCGAGTAAAATATTATATCTCCTATTCCAAGATACAATCCTTTAAAAGGCACTACAGCTCCTCTAAAAATGCTATCTCGTCTCAGAGTCGTATCTTGTCTATTACTCGACGTTCTACTCTTCTCCAATTCTATCAAATGTTTAAGAGGCCCTTTAAAGACCGAGTATAGATCATATAGTGACAGCGTTATCGCGACTAGTATTATTGTCCACATTGGGAGAAGTACTCCAAATAATGATCCTGCGGAACTGCCATAGAATAACATCAGTAAAGCAATAATGTACTCATTTTCGATTGTAGCTATTATATAAACCGTGATTAGGCTTACTATAGACGCTAATAGAATACTGAAATCCTCTAGGGGAAGAAGTTTAAAATTTAAAAATGTTGAAAATGCTAGAGTATATATTTCAATTATCCCTAATAGGGATAGAGCTAAAGAGGATAGGAATAAAAGTTTAAGTATACCGATTTTCCGGAGCTTAACTAGAATATATAGCAGGATACTGCCGAATCCTATCAAAGACATAAACACTATTAAATTATAGAAAGTAGCTTCTACTGTCGGAGACCTGGAAAAAGGCGTTTCCACTTCTGCCAGAATATTGGAACGTTCCAGTATCCACGCCATGATGCTTGAAATGATCGAGGATAGGAACACCGGCGTTAAATGAATTAAGCTTATCTTCTTCTCTTTCATATTTCCCTCTATACCAAAGAAATATACTCATATTTATAGCTATTAACTGCTTGACCGACGAGATAACTGTTCTATGACCGTGCTTAACTTTCTTTCTAATCCTGGAAAAGCTCCGATAAATCTATCATATTCACGTCCATTGTAGTAAATTATTATCGTAGGAATACTTAATATGCCATTTTCAGAGGCTATATCTTGGTTATTATCTACGTTAACTTTAACGAAGACGGCTTGCCCAGCATATTTTTAGCCATTTTTTCAATAATCGGCGATACGATCCTACAGGGTATACACCATTCGGCCCAGAAATCGGCGACGACGACCTGGTATTTTGAAATTATTCTCCGGAACTCTTCCGTGTCGACTTCTAGCACCCCACTTGGCATTTTCCTGCCCTCTTCTCTAATCATGGATTTATGCAATTCAATGACTTTTTTCCTTATTAAAAAATCTAGTGTTTTATCCTCGCTCATCGCTTTGATGTTCCGTGTCAGATTAATAAAGCTTTATTTTAAAATTTCGACCTATTTTAAAATATACATATTATAACAATAACACAAGCGCTACTATGCATGAACCATAAAGCCCTGGAGGAATTTTAAGTTCTTCTACATAGTATTTAACCTGTTTTATCGATAATTTTCTTATTTCGGCCATTTCTCTTACCTTTTCTCGAAGTTGAACTTTTAAATCTACACCTGTATTATCATGTCCTTCTACGACTAATCCATAATCTTCTGTTTTAGCCCATGCTAAGCCAGCAGATATTCTTTCTCCACCTTCACCATCTTGTCTAGCCATTATAACGAAAATTATAGTTCCTGGTTCGATGTCAATCGCTTCTATCTCCTCTACATCTCTTGGCAGTATAGAAGATACAGGTACTAAGTTGCAGTGGGATATACCGGCGCGTTTTAAAGCTGCGTCAAAAGCATTTAATTTCGATGTTTTGCTCAATCCACTACCTTTAACTACGAAAAATTTTCTAGGTTTAAGTCCGATTGCCGTCACGTTTTGCACTCTCCTCAATAATTATCCCGAATTAGCTCGATTGCTATATAAATTTTTTCTCTCTAAAATTGCTACATATAATTCTTCAAAAAAGAATTTTTTCTTAGATTTGATTTCGGTTTTCAATCCTAATTCATCTATGAACTTATATAGCTTCTTTAAATTCATAC
>QMRG01000032.1 GCA_003649235.1 Thermoprotei archaeon
ACTTCATCTATCGTAAATCCATAATCTTTAAGCTCAACGATTCTATAATCTACTCTAAGATGTTTATAGTTCTTCTCGGCGATTTCTACGCTAAGCTTAGAATATTCTCCGATGCCTAGGTCTATAGTAACGGCTAGAATTTCAAAATCCATAACTTTGGATAGCTCGTTGAGCACATAAAGAAGAGCTAGACTATCTTTACCTCCGGAAACAGCTACGACTACTTTATCTCCTTTCTCGATCATTTTGAATCTCTCTATAGTCCTCTTTACTCTCCGCTCGAAGAATTCTATAAAATGTTTCTCGCAAAATGCTGTGTTTGCATATCTCAAATGAACCTTAGCTTTGGCTCCGCAGACTCTACATTTCATCCGGAAATAGTTAGCTTACGGTGCTATATTTTCTTTCCTAGTTAACCTCTATAAAAGGTAATTTTAGGATAGGCTATATAAGATAGTGTTTAAACGTTTTCATTGAGTAGTAATGCCGCTTGTTGAGGCTATAGATTTAGCCAAATTTTTCATAGTTAAAGAAGGAGGTCCATTTTCTAGACGGAAACGAGTTATCAGAGCCGTAGACGGAGTAAGCTTCAAGGTTGATAAAGGAGAGATTTTCGGACTCTTAGGTCCTAACGGGGCGGGTAAAACCACTACTATAAAGATGCTGGTAACCCTTCTTATTCCAGATAGAGGGGATGCTTATATAAACGGTTATAGCGTTTTAAAAGAACCCCATAAAGTTAGGGAGAATATAGGCGTTACACTGAGCGTTGAGCGGGGATTCTACTGGAAACTTACCGGTAGAGAAAACCTGCTATATTTCGCTGGACTATATCATATTCCTAAAAAAATAGCCGAGGAACGGATAGATTATCTACTAGAACTCGTAGATTTAAAAAATGCAGCTGACCGGCTAGTCGAGACTTATAGTTTAGGCATGAAAGCTAGGCTCGCCTTTGCCCGTGCTCTGCTAAACGATGCTCCCGTGGTTTTCTTAGATGAACCTACTCTAGGCTTAGATCCTCGGTCTGCCCGTTCTATAAGGAAGGCCATTCTCGAGTTGAAGCGAGAAAATAAAGCCGTCGTGCTGACGACTCACCATATGTACGAGGCAGAGATGCTATGCGATAAGATAGCATTGATTAGTCGGGGGGAGATAGTTGCCATGGGCGGTCTCGATGAGCTTAAAAGTCTGCTTAAGAGAAAGAGAGTTATAGAAGTTGAAGTTTCGAAATTTATAGGAGATTTACTTCGCGAACTTGAATCTTATGATTTTATAGAAAAAGTGGCGGTTTCGAGTCTTGAAGCTGAAAAACAGAAGTTTAGGATCACTTTGAAAGAGGGAGATAGTAGAGCTGTACGCGAAGTTTTGGAAGTTTTCTATGAGTACGGCGTAGGGATAGATTACGTACGGATCGTAGAGCCTAGCTTGGAAGACGTTTTCATAAGCTTAACTGGGAGGGCTTTTGAAGATGAAATGGATAGAATATAGGTATCTAGAGTTTAAATCGGTTTTGACTAAAGAGTTTTTGATTATGAGTCGTTATCCTCTAGCTTTCGCGTTTTTCGTGTTTTTACCCTATATGGTAGCCGGCGTCTTTTATGGAATGGGCGAGCTCTTAGCAGGTCCTCAAGCATTGTTAATCTTTAAGAATAGAACTGGAGTAGAGGATTTTCTATCTTTCAACGTTATAGGAGGCAGTATTATGATGATTTCTATCGTGATCCTCCAGATGACTCATATGACTATCAAAGCGGAGCTTAGGAATGGGACGCTAGAGCTCAATCTAGTTAGCCCGGCGAGCAGGTTTGTGATATTTTTCGCCGTGACTACTATCCTATCACTAGCTTCTTTCGGAATTTTCGTAGCAGCTACTACTCCTCTCTTGTTAACAGCTAAAGAAGTAAACTTGTTCGACTATATGTTGGCTTTGATAGTTTTAGCCGTGGGAGTACTCCCTGTAACGGGGATATCTTTCTTTATAATAGCTTTGACTCTGAAGTTTAAAGAAGTAACATCGTTAGTTAACGCTTTAAATTCTGCAATTTCAACTCTATCCGGCGTCGCCTATCCCATAACCGTGTTGCCCGGATGGCTTAAACTCGTCTCTCAGCTATTACCGACAAGCCATACGATCGAACTGATAAGGAAGATTTTAATGGCACATCAGAGAACCCTCCTTGCGTTTCCGGAATTATGGTATCTAGCGGCTATGTGTTTCATATATCCATTCCTTGGCTATTCAATATTTAGAATAATCGAGAAGAGAGGGAGGATTACAGGTGAAATCTATCTCTACTAAACTTCTATACTTGATAAAAGAGGTAAAGCTAGCTCTTTGGAAGGAGTTTAAAGAGTATTCTAGATACCCGCTATGGTTCATCTCCGATATGATCGCTTTACCTATGTGGTTGCTATTCTTCATGCTCCCAGCTATGCTCTTCGTGCCCGAGGAAGAGCTTGCGAACGGATTCTTTTATAGAAACTTTTACTGGGGTTGGGTATTCCTAGTACTCATATATACGAGTTTAAGAGTTGTAGGGATGTCTATAAGAAAAGAACAGATAAACGGGACTCTTGAACTGCTTTTCTCGACAAATGCGAATAGAATTATTCTATTTATCGGGAGAGCCGGTCCTCTGCTCCTAGATGTTTTGATAACCTCCGCCTATACCGCCGTGATTTTCCACACGGCTTTCAACGTATCCCTAGCTCCAATCGACTTCTTCTTAACTCTCTATTCCTTAGCTATGCTTATGGTAATTACTATAGGCTTTTCCGCTCTCTACGGAGCAGCGATATTGAAATTTAAAGAACCTGCGATCCTTACAAATCTGTTGCAAATAGCCTTGATATTTCTCACTGGGGCTTTTTATCCTATAGAGAACCTAGGGATGATAAGCTATATCTCGCTTGCAATACCCTTAACTTATGCCGTCGATTTAGCTCGCCATGCTGCCTTAGGCACGCCTCCTCTAATAGATGAACGATTAGAAGTTTTTCTTGTGTTCTTCCTGGCTTTACTAGTCTTATTGGCAAGCTATGCTGTTTTGAAGTTTTTAGAAAAAGAAAACAAGAGAAAAGGCACTTTAGCCTTTTATTAGCGATTATTTTGAGCCAAGTCTTCTGCTGAAGATGTATACTAGAGAGAATAAGAGCTTTACAAAGCCGTATAATGCGACTGCGTACAGCGTCATAACTATAGAGATCAGTACAAAGCCTGAGAAGATATAGGAAACTTCATCGAGAGAAGTTAGTAAGAAAGGAGGATTCATTAGAAAAGCTGTAACTATGCCTAGCAATAGTATCAAAATTTTAAGTTTATCATTTTTTAACCATTTATCCCAGACGTAGATAGACCAGCAAGATAGAATATATGAATATAATACGCTGAAGAATGGGGCTTTAACGCCTCCTAACGGAGGAAGATAGTCTAGGAGATAAGTCAGATTTAAGATATATGATAATATGTGTAGAGGAGCGATTAGCAGTACCCATGCAGGCCATATTGAGAAAGGTTTTAGCAAATCGTAGAAGGGAGGCTTAGGAATTCCAGGGATATCGTCTATAAACGCGTAGGATTGGATAGCGCCTCCTACGCATATCAGGGATAGCGTCGTGAATATAGCTAGTTTTCTCGAATCGGGTATAAACAGCATCTTTAATTGACGTTTCCCACTAGCTAAGAAATTCTCCATCGACAGATTATTATTTGTGAAATTTAAATATTTAAGTTCCTCTGCTAAGTTTAAAGCCTTATGGATTATGAGTTTTACTTTTTCTTTTGAGGAAAATGAAGATTACTAAAAGAATTATGGAAACTATTGCCGCTATGATAGCTAGGAATATCCATCCACTTAACGATCTTTCCTCTAAATACTCTATCATTACATCTTCTTCTAAATTTACCTGGTATTTTCTAGTATCTCCGTGACAGCTAATTAAAATTTCATACCTCTGCTTAGGAAGTTTGAACTCTGCTTCTCCACTAGCTTCTGTCGCTTGAGCAAGTAGTAAATTTCCACTCCAGTAGACGCTTACTATGCATCCTTCAAGAGGCTCTCCCTCGCTATCTCGAGTTTTAACTTTTAAATTAGCGAATTCTATGATTATATCTTCGACCGCTTCTTCCTCTCCGACTTTAACGTACTTTCTCGTGACTAAAATCTTATTCCAGTATATTTGGAGTAGGTATTCGCCTTTCTCTAGCTCTAGCGTTACACTATCCTTCACTTCGAATTTCTCATTATCTATCAGCACAGTCGCTTGTACAGGATTCCCAAATCGATCTTTAATAGATAACCGTAAGATCGAAGCTTTTCCAATCTTTAAGGTCGTATCTCTAGCTAGGGAAACTTCTCTAGACCATTTCATTCCTCTTGACTCGACAACTACTTTATAGTTACCCTCGGGCAAGAGGAGTACGATAGAATTTTCAGAGACTTTTAAAGCTTCCATAATCGCGTTATCCCGTAGTATAGTGACTTTCCAAGTAGGACCAGTGCCCGGAAGTTGAAGCTTTAACTTATATTCTCGAACCTTTACTAGTTTTTGTAGATCTTCTTGTACTTCAAAATACTCTTCATAGATTTTGACCTGTTTATAATATATCTCAATTTCATGCTTCCCTTTAGAAACCTTTACTGGCTTACCCGACTCTATAGGCTCACTGTCCAGATATATAAAATACTTATTGAAGTTCTCCGGATAAGTTGTTTTAAAGTTTATTATAACTTCAAATATCTCTGCAAAACACTTGCTGAAGATTATATCAGGAAGCTGATTGTCCCATTCTACAAGCGCAAAAGCTTTATCGAATTCTTCCTCCGCTTCTTCGTATTTTCTCTCTATGAAGTTTTTGACTCCTTCATTGAAATAGTGCTTAAACTCTACTTGTTTATCAGCTGGCAGACTGCTTAAATACTGCTTGGCGACGTAATACTTCAGGTAAGCTCTTCTTTGTTGAGATAGACTTTCTGCTGGATAGTTGAATACCTGAGTAAACAGATCTGTCAGGTTTTGGCAAGCTGCTAAGGAAAGAAGGAGTATTACTTCGTAGTCTGATAAGGGGTAAGGTTTATCCCAGTCTTTCAGCACAGCGTCTTTTTCAACAAATTCGTCAAGATACTGCATAAACCGTCTAATGAATCCCCACTCATCTCCCTTGCCATAATCTACGACTATTTTAGAGAACATCTTGGCCCATCTAGCGTAGTTCTCCCCTGTAATATCTATGAAATCCTCGTAGCTTTGAGGATAATCTACTCCGGGCTCTACGGCTTGCTCTTCAAAGGACGCTCCATCTTTACCCATCTCATGTATTATAGCGTTAGAAATCGCTACGGCTTGCCCCTCGCTTATCCAACCCGCCGATAGCCACACAGGAACATTTTTGCTGTTAAGTCTCGGTTGGAAGATATGGATAAGCTCGTGGATTAGTAGCAAGTAGTAATTTTCATTTATAGGATCTGTAATCCAGGGATACCAGTCTACTACGACTTCACAGGGTCCGACAATGGAGAAATGAGCATGGCCAGCGCCTTCGCTCTTTACCCCCATGTCAAATTTTATCAAAATATTTTCATTCTCGGGATTTACACCTAGTTTATCTTTTAGAATATTGAGGTAAACCTTGGTATAGTATAAGAGCTTCTCAGCAGCTTCTTTCTGATATTCAAAGTGGTAGACCGCTTCTATACTGCCCTCTTTGATAGATTTCAACGGAAAGTCTTTGTACATGCGGAGGCTAACTACTTTCACATTTTTGTCGGAACTCCAGTAATGGTACTGTGGCTTAAAGAGGTTTATAGCCGAGTAACACCTTAGGTATCCTTCTTTATATGCTATCAGGAGGAAGCCGTTCGATAGTATCTGTTCTAACGTGTACTCGGCCTCGCTACCTATCTGCTTCTCAACCTCGTTCAACTCTATTTCAAAAAATCCCTTTTCATCTGTAACAGCGCTTTCTATGGGATAGCCCCAGTGCTCATTTTGGCTCTGGAAAACAATATAATATTCCACTAGAACTCCTTCAAGAGGCTCCCCGGTTTCGGCATCATACACAGTACCTCTAACATAGGCTACGTTAAATCCAGAGTAGAACTTTGGAATATGTAGAATTGAAAGTATTAATAGAAAATACAGGGTTAATAGTTTAATCCTGTATTTCACGGAATATCAGATATTAGCCTAGTATTTAATATTATGCATTTTAATGCTTAGATGAATTAGAAAAGTTACTTAAAAATCATGAGAAGCTTCTCTAGGCTATCGATCATGTAAGCTCTATCCTTCAATACTGTTAGAAAGCCTTTACTTGAGTATAGCTTATCTCTATCAACTAAGACGGCTTTAAAACCTACGCCTAGAGCTCCTAGGAAATCTTCTCTAAAATTATCGCCTATATGCGTGATCTCGCTGGGTTCGATGCCGAATTCTCTTAACGTGTTTAGAGCTTTATGAAATATGCAGGGCCTAGGTTTAGAACATTTTACTTCATCTGCGTATATCTGAACTATAAAATACTCGCTATAGCCTAACCGTTCTAGCATAATTCTGGTATATGCGCCCGGCCAGAATACTACATTGCCTATCGTTATCAAAGTATAGCCTCTCTTTTTAAGTTCGGCGACTATTCTTTTAGAATCATCTAAGATTAAATCTTCTAAGTTCTCCCTGGCAATAACGGATGCTAGAGCTTTTTTAATATGCTCCTGAGTTAAATTTTCAAATTCTTCGAGTAGAATCTCCATACTCTGTTCTACTATCCTATTTTCATCTATAAGCTCCTTTACACGCATAGATTTAATCCTAGCATAGGTTGTGAGTATTTTATTAAAGACTTTTTCAGGATCAAGATCAGCGAGCTTAGCCAAGCTTGTAGAGAATTTCCAGTAAAATACTCTCGTGCTTAAGATAGTGTTCCATATATCAAAGCTTAAAACTTTCACAGAAATTTTTCTTATAGCCTAGGTTTTAAGCTTTGTGATTTTAGGTCAAAGTTTACAAGAAATGTCGCCTAGAGAACCGAGTTAATACTTTAAAACGTTAACATAGTAGAGATTTTACACTCCATATTTCACAATGTGAAATATTTATAGTAGCCTAAATAAAATATTGGTTGTAGAAAAGCCGTCAAGGTTTTCTATATGAAAGAAGAAAAGTTAAAAAGAGTATTAGGCTTAGGCTATACGACTTTATTCGGCGTAGGTCTTATACTTGGCGCAGGCATATACGTCTTAATAGGCCGTGCTGCCGGATTTTCTGGCGATGCGGTATGGCTTAGCGTACTCTTCGCCACGTTTATTGCGCTTACAACCGGTTTATCTTATGCAGAGCTATCCTCTATGTATCCAACTGCGGCTAGTACACATACGTATGTCGAGGAAGCTTTTCCTAAAAGAGGGCTTCTCGCTTTTATAGCTGGTTGGTTGATATTCTTCGAGGGAGTAGCTGGAGCTGCCACCGCATCTGTAGGCTTTGCAAGATATTTCACTCAGCTGTTTACTATGGGTGAATACTGGATACCTCTAGTAGCCATTTTGCTAGTCGTGGTATTATCTTTCGTGAATTGGTTTGGAATAGAAGAATCGGCTTTAATGACGGTAATATTCACGTTCATCGAGGCGGGCGGTTTAATACTAGTCGTACTTCTAGGCTTTATGCTTCCTCAGCGATCTCCAGACTACCTAGCGTTTAACCCTACTCTAGACCCTATGATCGGAATTTTGATAGGTGCAGCTGTTTTCTACTTTGCTTTTACAGGTTTTGAATTACAACCTACTCTCAGCGAGGAAACTAGAGAGCCTAGGAAAACAATTCCTAAGGCTATCATCTTAGCTTTATTAATAACGTCTCTTCTATATCTCCTAGTAGCGTTGGCAGTAGTCAGGCTACTACCCTGGGACGTATTAGCCGATACTAGAGCACCGTTGGCGGAAGCTGCGGCAATGGCGTGGAAGCCAGCTTATATGATATTAATGTTTATAGCATTATTCTCGACTACAAATACCGTGTTAGGTTTTCTCGTCTCGGCTTCTAGACTCGCCTATGGCTTAGCATCAGAGGGTATAGTATCTGAACAGCTTGCAAAAGTCGATAAATGGAGGAAAACTCCTTACATATCAGTCCTAATCTCTGGCTTTGTCGCTGTTTTAACTATCTTAATCACTGTGTTTCTGCCTGAGATTACGGGTTTAAGACTCAGATTTGGTGAAGTAGAGTATAAGCTAGTGGATATGGTAGGCAAAACTTCCTCGCTAGCCGCTATCCTAGCCTTTATAATGGTTAACGTGGCCGTGATAGTGCTTAGATTTACCAAGCCTGATTATGAGAGACGCTTCACCATACCATTAAACATAGGCAGGTTCCCAGTGCTTCCCGCGATTTCAATAGTACTTATAGTCTTCTTCTTGGCGATAAGCTTCACGGATTGGATAATCTGGATAAGCACGGCAGTAGTAATACTCATAGGATTAGCGTTCTATAAGAGATAATTACACACATTTGTTAAAGTATCTAACAAATTTCCAGTATAATGAATTGAATTTTTTAATTACTTAGAAACAAACTGAAAAGATAATATTAATTGTTTATGCTAAATACTTCTTTTCCAGATACTCTAGGAAATATTTCGGATTCATATCTTCTCCTGTAGCTCTTTTAATCAATTCTTTAGGCGGTAGAGTCGCGCCCCATTTATGTATCTTTTCTCTAAGCCATTCTCTTATTTTCGTAAATTCGCCTTTAACTACTAGATCTTCCAAATTTCCGAGTTCGGATTCGAGAGCTTTTTTGATTTGTGCTGCTAAGATAGAGCCTATAGCGTATGTGGGGAAGTAGCCTATATAGCCTTCAGACCAGTGTACATCTTGGAGACATCCAAGTCTGTCGTTAGGCGGGGCTACGCCTACATATTTCTCCATTTTTTCGTTCCATACTTGAGGTATCTCAGACACGTTTAGTGAATCTTCTATGAGTCCCTTCTCTATTTCATAGCGCAATATTATGTGGAGTGGATAGTGAACTTCGTCTGCTTCTACTCTTATAAACTCCGGTCTTACTATACAGAAGTAGCGGTAAACCTCCTCGGGTTTATATTCTTTAAGAAACGGAAGCAGAGCCCGCATTGAAGGATAGAAGAAGTCTATAAAAGCCCTAGACCTCCATATCATATTTTCCCAGAATCTAGACTGGGATTCGTGAATTCCGAAAGAGACTCCAGTTCCTATAGGAGTACCAGCTAACGCTTTATCTATTTGAAGTTGATAGAGAGCATGTCCAAACTCGTGAACTACAGAGCCTAGGCTTCTCCTAAAATCGCTAGTATGGTACCACGTCGTTATTCGGACGTCGTCTAGGCTCATGTCTATTGTAAATGGATGAGTGGAGACGTCGAGCCTTCCTCGAGAGAAATCATAGCCTAGGTATTCTAATACTAGGAAATTTAGGTATTTCATGGCTTCCTTATCGTATTTTTCATCTTCTAGCTTATGATGTTGAGGAAATACACCTGCATCCAGTATTTTCTTAAATAGCTTAGAGAGAGGGATTCTAAGTTGAGAAAACATTCTATCTACATCTTCAGATGTTAATCCTTCTTCGAACAAGTCTAAGAGTGCATCATAGAGTTTATCAAATTCTCTATACTCTGCTTTTTTCTTCTCTATCTCGACTATCTTCTCTAAGTGGGGCTCAAAGCTCTTAAAATCGCTTTTTTCCTTAGCCTTCTCCCAGACCACTCTAGCTTTAGTAGTGACTTTAGCTTCTTCCTCCAGTAGTTCCGGAGGTACTTTCTCATAGAATTCGAGTTCTCTTTTTAAAACTCTAATCACTCCCTTCTCGTACTCGTTTAAATTCTCTTCTTTCTCAGCTTCTCTAAATATACTCTTGAATTCATCTGAAAGGAATAATTTTTGTCTTAAAACACTTAACCTGGCGACAGCTACGCCTCTTCTCTCAGCAGCGCCTCTAGGCATGTAAGTATTCACATCCCAACCTAGAAGAGCTAAAGCATGATTTAAAGCCCAAACATCACTATACTTCTCGAGCAGTTTCTTAATCTTAGGATTTTGGAAAACCATGTTTTATTCTTTCTATCAGAAACTTAATAATTTTTACCTTAACGTCTTAGACCAATATGAACTTTAGAGTTCCTCGAGTTAGATAACCTAGTATATGGTAATATTCGATAATACCTATTTGTCACTAAAAGTCATCATTAATCTGAAAAATATTAGATTATCAAGGTAATATAGGCAGTAATATCGATGAAGAAATATTTTTATAAAAAATTGTGGTTATTCACTATGGTTAAAATGTATCGATGCACCATAGGAGAAAAAATATCACTTTTAAAAAAGAAAAGAGATGAACTAATCAAAAATATTAAGAGTGGGGAGGAGACGTTCATCGGAGATGATAAACTGGTTTATCAGACAGAAGCTATTCTCGCAACTATGGCGCGTCTTTTCTCATCTATCTGTGCTATGTTAACTATAAATCAAACAGGTAGAATTCCTAGACATGGTTTTGAATGCTTAGAAATGCTCGTTAAGAGCGGATATATAAGTACGAGGCATGGAAATGATTTATCAAAATTGTTAAGATTCTTAAACTTCTACTATGATTTCGCATCTATGAAGGGAGAAGATGTATATAGAATAGCTAAAAATATAGTTTCTATAATTGAGGAATTTATTAAGGAAATAGAAGAATTGTAAGAACTGAAACCTACAATAAAGCTTTTCTATTGAAAATGTGTTTCGCTAAATTGATTTTCTATAAATCTCCGAGAGCTATAAGCGTTATTTGTGAAGAATTGATAACTATAAGTAGCTTATATATGAAACTGTGAATATGATATACTCGAGTCTCCGGTTCAATTTTGAAGACGAAAAAGCTTTGAAAAAATCTTAAGGTATTATTACGTTAGAGTTGAGAATTGGTTGATAAATCATATTTGCAACTGTAGCTTTTAGAATGAAGTCTAGGATTATAAACGTGAAAGCTATTAAGAGTAAAGTTTTCACGCTTGTTACATCTATCGTTCTTTTCTTTTTAGCGAAGACTTCTGTTAGAGAGTAAAGAGGCCCGAGTTTAATTTTCACAGTCCTCTTTATGAAATAGTTGAACAGCAAATTGTAGGAGAACCATGTTAAAGCCACTCCTAAAGAGACATAACCTACAACCCTGATTATGGCGTAGATTGGCCATGAAAATAGAGCAACTGTTAGAAAGCAGGACAACTCTGGCTTAGCGTGCAGTAATAAGATTCCCACATAGTAATTCATATAATTCAATAAGTAGGCTCCAAGTAGTAATGCAGCAAATCCTAGAGTTAAAACACTGAGTAGAGAAAACATGATGATTTCTATGATTTTAGGTACTAGGAACAGGTTAGGATCTCCCTCAGGACCCTGCCCTGTTTTAATCCATTCGAACATTTCTTTTCTATACTTTTCTCCATTAAGTATTATTCCAGCCGCTGTCTCTGGCATATAATAGCTAAATACTATGATTAAAAGTGTTAAAAGAAGAGCCCATGCCAGAATAAGAGCTACAGCTTTTTTAAACTTCCTAGTCACAACGAAGAAAAGGTATTGGGGATAAACTGCTATTGTACTGAGTAAGGGTAAGAATATAGGGTGTATATGTGCTAACACTATTCCTGCTAGAGTAAACACGAGAGAGAGGAGGAAGACGGCAGTTAAACCTTTAGGCCATATCTTCCAAAGCTTTACCGTTGTGTTGACTAGGCTTAGCATGATATAATTCTATATATTTTACATACTTAATAGTTTAGCGTTATCTGGCTAAAATTGCAAGAGGGAAAGTTAATATACCTCGTTGCCTATAGTGCAACGGTGCTCGTTTGTCTGAAAAAATTAAAGTTGGAAAAAATTTTGAATTGGAAATTCCCAAAGTTTATGACATTTTAAAAACTAATGCTGAAAAAGAAATTGAGAAAATTTTAGAAAAATATCCTAAATCTTTGAAAATGTGGAATATTTTGAAAAAAGATCCAGAGGTAAATGCTTGTTGGGATATTGCCAATTATATTGCTGTTGCAAAGCTACACTATAATGATCATGGAGATGTACATGCTAAAATAGTCGCAGCTAACGCGCTTAAAATGTTGAAAATACTCTTAGAACATAACGTCTTACCCGATGTTATGTCGGAAAAAGCTGGAGATGAAGATGATGCTTATTTAGTGGTTTTGACAGGAGCTCTCCTTCATGATATTGGAAACCAGGTACATAGAGAGCATCATAATCTGCATGGAGTATATTTGGCAATTCCGCTCTTGAACAGGTTACTGCCACAGATTTACGGCAATAGTGAAAAAATGTATGAGATTCGCGGTCATATACTACATACCATATATGCACACGAGGCGGATGTTAAAGATCTTACAAAGGAGGCGGCTTTAGTAGGTATAGCTGATGGAACCGATATGACAAAAGGAAGAGGTAGAGTAGCATTCGATTCTGGAAACGTTAACATTCATACGGTTTCTGCCTTGTCGATAGAACACGTGAGAATTATGGAGGGAGTAGATAAGCCTGTTAGAATATTAATTGAAATGAACAATAGCGCTGGAGTATTTCAAGTTCAGGAGACTTTAGCTAAGAAAATAGCTGGAAGTCCTCTAGAGCCTTATATAGAGATTATCGCTCAAACAGAACCTGAAGGAGCTTCGGATTCAAGAATTATACATAGAATAGTGATAAGGCAGGAACGTTTTGAAGCACTATAATCTTTCTCTTTTCTTCTTTATGTAATTTATAACAGCTCCGTAGGGATTAAATGAGAAAATGATTAGACAAGATAGATACTCATATTCTATTAGACGAATATTTATCATCTTTATCATAAAGAGAAACAAAATTTGTCAATCCTCGGAATTCTTCCCATACGAGTAAAAGCTAATTGGGCCTATAATCTTTATCCTATCGGATAGTGCCGTATACACCCGCGCTGGTATTTTGATAGGACCTATAGCATGTATTCTCTCAATGACTCTTTCAGCTAAATCCGGGTCTACATCTTCCGCAAATTCCAGAACTCCTATACTTTTTATCCTAACTCTCCTCCCTTTTCTAAGCCATTCTTCTAAAAGATCATTTGTTATTCTCAGAGAGGATACATAAGCCATATCCACTTTCTTCCCTTTCTCTACTTCTACTTTCACATACGAAGGCCCTTTTTCAGCTAGTCTAGCCGTTTGAACTATAGTTCTTAAAGTATCTCTTATTCTAGGTATCAAAACTAGCTTTATGGATTTAGCTAGGCTATCATACTCCAACCTATACTCTCGCCCTATATAATCTACCAATCCTAGCGTGTGTAGATCGTCTAAGTATTTTCTAGCAGTGTTTGGACTTATATTGAAGTTCTTGGCTATCTCAGTAGATGTTACACTTTTCCTATTTTCTATAAAGAGGTAGATGTCTTGAGCCAGCTTATCTAGGCCGAGAGAATATAAAACCCATCTTTTAATAACTTCTTCCTTCTTCTCCTCAGGTATGCTTTCCGGGATTCTAAGCTTTCTTATAACCCACTCGGCTAAAACTTCCAATTCTTCACCCACTTTTCTCACCTTCCTCGACTATTATTGTAGAGGCTTCAATATCTATACCCTTAGAATTGGAATCTCCAACTTCTAGTTCTTCTCCTATATTCGATATAACTGTTATACTATGATTTTCTGGGTCGATATTATCTACGATTCCTTCAAATTCTACTATATCGCCGGAGTATACATGTGAACCTATTATCCTAACTTTAGGCACGCTAACATCCTTTAAATACTTTATATACGGTATTGCTTCTCTCACACTATTAAACGATTTCCCTCTAACCGACTTCGAGAAGATATGAATATTGCGGCTTGAGTATACCTTAGCTATAGTTTTTAAAACTTCCATGATACGGGGCAAAGTTTTCTTGATTAAAGCTTCTCCGAGAGGATACTCTATATAATATGCTTTCCCTATCTTTTCCACTAGGCCAACAGTATATAGTTTGTCGAGTATTTCCCTAGCGTTCTCCTTTTCTAATTTGAATTCTGAGACTATATCTTCAACAGTAACAGTATTCCTCGAATTTATGTAATCATATACTCTACGCTCCAAGTCGTCAAGACCTAAAGATCTCAGAGCCCATTCTCTAATTTCATCTTTAGACTCTGTAGTAAGAGGTTTGATCCTATATATCCGCCATTCAGCTAGTATTTCGAATTCTTGCATTTTACTTCAACTCAATTTTTTATAACTTTAACTCAATAATTATTGAGTTAAAGAACTATATAAATTATTC
>QMRG01000033.1 GCA_003649235.1 Thermoprotei archaeon
AGGTCGTCCCTCAGGATGGGTAGCTCCACGTCGGGTACCGTCGGTAGCGACTTGAGCCTGAACTCCTTGGTGTGCTCGTCCCAGACCTCCTCACGGATGTGCCTTACCTCGGGCATGACCCACCACCTCACTCAACTGGTTTCGCGGCGTGTATGTATACCGTCCTAGTCCTTATCAACCTCCTCACAACCCTCTCGTAGAGCTCCGGGTACTTCTCCCTAGTCACCTCTACCGCAGTGAACTTGATGGGGTAGATTATTACTGAGACCTTGATCGGGTAGCTGTGCGGGTTCCAGCCCCTAAGCACTGGCCACACGTTAGTCCCTAAGACCCAGAAACCGCTCCAGGGGCTCGGGTCGTGTGCTGGCGACACTATCGGGTCTATGAAGCCTGCGTAGACGCCCTCCCGAATACCTCTCTGTGGGTCCTTGTACTTGTCTAGCCCCCAGCGCTCCCTGAGCTGTGGGTTTAGGAGCAGTACGTTCCCCCTCTTGACGCCTATCCTTCCGTAGTAGTAGATTATCTCCTCCTCAGGGCTCGTCTCTATCTCTAGCTCCTTGACCTCGTAGTCAACGAACTCCGCCACGGGCGGGCCTGAGACCTCGAACTCTATCCTTAACTGCTGTATCGGCTCCTCATCAGCTAGTAGGTAGTACTTAGGGGTTACGCCCTCCCTAGTCACTCTCCTAATCTCAAGTATGTCTCCCTGGGATGGCCAGGTAACGTAGGTGTCCCTAACTATCGGTGACTGCAGCTGCACTACCGTCGCCGTGGCACCTCACCTCAGCAGTTGTTGTTAGATGCCTAGGGCCTTAACGATCGCCCAGAAGCTACCGGCAGCGGCAACGACAGAGCCTGAGACATCACTGCCGTACACGACTATGTAGTTACCGTAGCTTCCGGGGTACATGACGGTTCCTGAGGCATTGATGTTTGCGTTATTGCTGATTACCTCGGCGTCGTATATGGTCTTGAGCCCTAGATCCCTAGCGTGGATTGTCTCCCCGTCAGCTACTTCAGCGTCGGCCCACACGAACAGCATGTTGCGCCCTCTAGTCCTGGTCAAAATGAATGTGTGCTTCACGGTCACTACTGGCATGCGATCACCTCAGCAACTGCCTAGCCCGGCGCTTAGAACGGTGTTAGCTTAGCCGCTAGGTCTGCTGGTAGGAAGGCGGCACCGAATGGTTTCAGCTCGTCGTAGCCTAAAGCCTCCACGTAGACCTTGAGGTCTATGGTTGTCCTTGGCTTGAGTATGTATGGCTGAGGCAGTACCTTGACTCTGAAACCCTCTAGGTCGCCTACGAAGTATACTGGTAGGTCGTCAACACCTATCTTCCCGTAGACGTAGCGAGTCTTAGGTGATGGCTCTGGGTTCTGGAGCCCTACGATAAACATCACTACCCTCTCATCTGTCGTTACGTTCCATGGGCATGACTGCTCGCCAGTCGCTGTCCAGTTGTACCTGAACGTGGTTAGGCCGAATAGCTCGGGCCTCAGCTCGACTATCGTGAACCTACCGCTGACTAGCTTGGTAGGCCTTATGAACTGGTCTATAGTGAACTTAAGCTCCCTCTGAGCAGTAGGTAACGCACCGATGGCTGCGGCCGTCAGCCTAGCCTTGACTAGGTCCCTCTGATCCTCAGGTATGTTGGTTGTAGCCATAACTACTAGCTCACTAATGGCCTTCTGAGCCTCCTCAGGCAACCTACTCAACGCGGTCTCCGCACTTTTTAACTCCTCCTCATACCTGAGGGGTAAGGCCATACTATACCACCGTGTCTTCACGGACTATACAAGATTTAAAGACTTGCTTAGCGAGATTATCAGGGCAGGGCATGAAGAGCAAGGTCATCTACATAAGGTGCACACCGGAGACCTTCAGGAGGTTCAGGGTGTTCGTGGCTGAGAAGGGCTTCAAGGACTATGAGGAGGCACTCAACTACCTACTGGAGCACTACGAGAGAACAAGGATTATCGATGTCGAGGTCTTCGGGCAAAAATAAAAATAAAAAAGGTGTCTATGTTTTAGAAGACCTCAACGTCTATCTTGCCGACCTTGGCTCTAGCGACTACCTTCTCTTCAGGGCTTGGCGGTGTGCTGGGGGTTGTTGCTCCCCCGGTAGGTGTTGGGAGTGGTAGTCCTGGGGCTCCGGACTCGAAGGCCTCCATGAACTGGGTGGCTAGCTTGACAGGCCCTGGAGGTACCTCGAACCCTGTCGCGCTTCTGACGGTGCTCTCAAAGAAGTCCTCGGGCGCCGTTAGTGGCTTGACGAGCACGCTGAGCCTTGGCGGTATACTGGTTAGTGCGCTAACCACCTCGTCAGGCCTAGGTATCTTGAGCTCCGGTAGGTCAGGCATGGCTCACCCCCTCAGAGCCTTAACTCCTCCTTAATCCACTTCATCCACTCGAACTCGTGGAAGTCGCTAGTCATTGGTAGCCTAGGTAACGACTCGATCAGTGGTCTAGTGAAGTTGCTGTGCACGTACTCCAGCATTGGAGGTATGGGCAGTACGTGCTCGACCTCCACAGGTATCCTCAGGACGAACTCAGCAATCCTTGCGGGGTCTGGGGGCAGTATACCGCCCTCTATCTTCGCCTTATACATCTCTATGATGTCCCTGAGACCGCTAGGGCTTGGTAGCTTGACCTCAGCCATTACTCACCCCCTCAGAGCCCTGCAAACCTCTTGAGCTCTTCAGGTGTGTGTATCCTGTACCTTATGTATGACCTGTACCTCTTTGCTTCTGGGTCGTAGGTCTTAGCTCTAGGCTTGGTTAACCTGCCAGCTAATGCCTTGAGTGTCTCCTGAGCTACCTCATGTACCTTCAGTACTGTGTCTCCAGCCTTGTGCTTACCGCTCCTGCTGTCCTGCTTGAGGGTGCCCCTACCCTTAGCGCCCTTCCACTTAGGCGCTCCCTCAGTAGCGAATAGGTACCTCCACTCAGCTAACCTCTCAGTGGGTCTCTCAGCAGTTATTGGTACGTTCCTAACGATTACTGGCTTAGTCACCCAGAACATCCTTGGTGACTTGAAGTATACTTGGATCTGCGCAGCCCTTAAGTCGCTTATCTTGGGGCTACCAGCGGTTACGGCTTGGACTACCTTGTTTAGGGCTGTGATCATTTCTTGACACCACCGTACTATTTCTTCCCTACCACCCTTAAAACCTTAACAAGTTCAGGACTGTACGGGAGCGTGTAGTAGGTTCTTGAGATCTCCCTCAACCACTTAGGTATGTGAACCCTGGTGTCGGGTGATCTCCACCCGGTAAGCATGGCCTTAATGAATGCTTGGTGCTTCATGAGTAACCTACCGTCAGGTAGCTTAACGACCTTCCTACCGTTCACCTCAACAACCTCACCACCAACCATCTCAGCGACCTCCTCAACACTGAAGTGCCTAGCAGCCCTAGACAGCTCACCGAACCTCAACCTACACTGAGCCTGAGCAGGCGTGGGACGCACAACCGTGACAGGCTCAAGACGCACATAAGTAACCAAACGAGGACGCCAACGCAGAACCAACTGAAGCCTAACCCGCCTATCTGGTAGTGCAATCCTGACCATCCCACCGCACCTCTAACCGGTTAGAGACGCAGTCACCAACATATTTACACCAAATATTGGTAACAATATCGTCATGGGAAGCCCCTTCTTTCAGCTTCTTCAAGTTTGGCGGCGAATCTTCTTAGCCAGTCCTGGAACATTGGGGGTACTCTCTTCTCGACCCTGATTAGGTGCTCGACGAACTCCATCGGTGATAGAGCCCCGCCAGGTAACCGAGCCCTACAAGATGGACAATGCATGAACCAGGCGATTGCCCAGGGGTCTAGGAATGAGGCTAGGACGTTCAGGGTCTTGTCGTCTGGGCCTATGAATGGGTGCCCGTCCTCGTCGACCCTCCACGTAAGCCCTGGCTCGACCATTAGTGTCGCCTCGATCAGCATCCTGAGCTCCTCAGCAGACCTAGGCCTCCAAGCCACAGCCCTCCTGAGCTCGGTGAGGGCCCTCTCAATCCTCTCCAACCTCTCGGTAAGCTCTGGAGGCACCACGGCTACCGGTGGTCTAGGTGGTGGCCTGATGGCTCTCGCTAGCTCCTCGACAGCCCTCTGCTTCTCCTCGAACGGCCTACCCTCGTAGGCCTCCAGAACCCTCTCGAAGTCCTCACGGTACTCCTCAGGCCTAACCCCGTAAGCCATGAGTATGGCCGCGAACTTAGACCAGAGAACCCACCTCTCCACCTCCGGCGGTAGTGGTATGGGTGGTGCTCTAGCCCCGCTGAAGTCTACGTACATTATCCTTAGCGGTGGCCTAGCCTCCACGACCCTCTCAACCCTACCCCCGAGCTCCTCGACAGCACGCCTGAGCTCCTCCTCGACACCCCTGTGGTACGATACCCTAGCCCTCAGGTCTGTCCAGTCAATCCTGTACACCCTAGGCACTCTGGACTTGATGAAGTGCTCAATCCTGGCCCTAGCCTCCTCAAGCGGTAACTCACCAGTCGCTGGGTACCTAGGCGGGGCGGTAGGCGGTGGAGGAGGCGCTGGAGGTCTGGGTGGTGCTGCTGGAGGTGGCCTAGGTGGTGGGGGTCTCGGCGGTGCCCTCCTAGGTAGTGCCTCAATGAGTGACCTGAGCCTCTCCCTGAGCGCTGGCCTCAACCTCCTGACCTCATCCATGACGCCCCTCAACTCCCTACTTACTAGGAGGTAGGCCGTGGTTCCCGGCCTGTGAACCCCTAGCTCCTCCCTCAACCTCCTAGCCCTCCGGAGTAGCTCGGTGAGCCTCCTAGCCGACTCAACAAGCTCGGAAGGCACCTCAACCCCGCGCCCCAGCAGTATCTTGACCACGTTCTCCTCAGCCGATAGGTCTGGGTCGACCTCATCAAGTAGCTCGGTAGCGGCTACGCCGAGCCTACCAGCTAGCCTAGAGATGTAGGAGGCAAGGCTACGTGCGACGGTGAGGCTACAAGTACCCCTAGCCTCAGTAACCACGACATTACACTCAAACCTAGACCAGACCTCCCTAACCAACTCCTCAGCCACGGAGTACCTCCTCCTTCAGCAATCCGCGTTCACCAAGTTCTTTGAGCAAGTTGTAGATGCGTCTGACCCATCCCCAGAAGCTACTGACTATGCCCTCGAACTGGGGTCTCCAGGTGTATAGGTACTCGCCATCGATGAGTACGTGGGTGTCCCCGTAGCCCTTGCCGTAGGTCTCAACCCTGAGCTCGACACGGCTAGGCTCCTTAACTAGCTTGAGTATCCTCTCCCTGAGGGCTAGCAGGAACTTACCGTAGTCGGGGCTGAGCCCGTCAACCCTCATCTCGCTGGGGTGCCTATGCCCAGCCTCCCTCAAAGCCTCATCAACGACGCCCCTAGCCAGGCCCCACAACTTCCTACGCTCCTCACGAGTGAGAACCCTCTCCTCAGGTTCTGATTGAGTCTCTAACCGGTTAGACCCGCGCTCACCTCGGTTATTGGGGTCGGTAGCTACGGCTACGTATGCTGGCTCCTCAGCTAGTGAGAGTAGTCCGGATCCACGCCTTACCCAGTCCTCCCATCCCCATCCACGCCTAGCCTTCCAGTAGCTGATGTTGAATAGGGCCTTCCCAGCCTCCAAACCCCTGATCTCGCCAGTACGTACGGCAACATCCACAGCTACCTCCATGTCGAAGGGCTCGAAGTAATCACCAATACTTGATGGGTAGGCGTAGAACGTTGTACCTGGCTTGAGCAAGCCCTCCCTAGCACCGACCCGCGATAGATGGCTCATGTAGGCATCAAGGAAGGCAAGCATCTTAGCGAGATCGTCGAACGTCTCCCTAGGCTCTCTAATCCTGAACCCGTGGTATATGTTGATTTCGGTCAAAGCCCTCATAATGGCTTCACTAGCCAGGTCCTCGAGACCCTCATCGCCCAGCTCCTCGATCTTCCTCCTAGCCTTCTCAGGGCTCCACTCAACCTTCTCGATATACTTCCTCTCCTCGTTTATGAGGTCAAGGAACTCAGCTATCAGGCGTTCACGCTCGGCTTGAGTCCTAGCCTCAAGGCTCCTCCTAAACAGTTCCTCCCAACGCCTCCTCCACTCACCCCTAGGCCTCGCACTCTGTGACGGCTTCTCTAACTGGTTAGACTCGCCGTGAACCTCCCTATGCCTTAGAGCCCTCTCGACCTCGGTTAGTGGTTTGCCTCTACCTCTCTCCTCGCCCTGCCTTGCAGTGCCCCTCTCAAGCCCGGTACCTCTTGGTGGTAACTCCTGCACCCCCTTGTAGAGCTCCCTGAGCTCCTCGTGAGTGTCTAGGGGTAGTTGCTTGAGTACCTCCTCGAACTCCTCCGGGGACTTCGAGAGTAGCTTCCTCATGCACTCCTCGTGGAGTACGTGCTCACCAACTATGTAGACAGGCTGTGAAGCACCTATGACGCCCCTACAGTAAGCGCAGAGGCTGTCGTACCTCCAGGCCTCCTCACCCCTAACCCTACGCACCACGGGCATCACCACCGACTACTCCGCTACGAATCACTTAAGCATCTCAATTAGGCGGTCGAAGAACGCCGACCACAACAGGAAGTGATATGAGGAGGGGAGGCCGTCGTTGGACTTAATGTCTATGAGGTCGTAGAGGTAGGCAGCCCTGAAGTCCAGTTTGCCCTTAAGTATCTTTATGAAGACGTCTATCAGCATGGTGATCTCTGTGGTTGCGTATGGTGGGTTCCTGGGGTCTACCTCCCTAACTACTGGCTTGTCCCCCTCGAATCCCAGCCAGAACGCTACCTGGTTGCCTGCGTTGTCGTAGAGCTTAAGCACTGCTGATCTCGTCTTGGCTTCCGGGAACTCCCTGAGTAGGTCGTTGAACCTCCTGAGCCCTAAACCCATGAGTTTCGGGAGAATGCTTAGCAACCTAAGCCTTATGCTCATTATCCCACCACGGCCTCAGCCAGCTCGTCGAAGAGCTCAGGCACTGTCTGGGTCTGTAGTCTGGGCTCCCAAGGTATCTTCACTACCCTGAACCCGTACTTTTTGGCGTGGGCCTCGTACTCAGCCATGACCTGCTTAGCGAGTTCCTCCTGATACATGTTGTACTTATTGAGCACCAGCGCCCTAACCTCGATGTCGAAGAACTTCAGCAGGTCTAGGATGCGTAGGTTATCCTCTATAGCGAACGGGTGGGGCTCACCCACAACCACAGCCCTAGCCCTACCCCTCAGCTCCTTGAAAAGCTTCACGTTAACGTCGATTGCTGCGGGGGGTGCGTCAATGATTAGGTAGTCCCCTGACCACTTCACGAACTTGAGGAGCGTAGTTATGAAGTCAGCGGTCTTCTCGTAGTTGAGTGCGACACCAACACCTTTAGGTATGAATACTCCGAGACCCATGAACTCTAGGTGCTCACCGACCTTCAGGGGTATCAACATCTTACCTGCCTCCCTGAGCCTCTCCTTGTTGACGTCTAGGAATAGGTGGGTGTTAGGTGCTAGTAGGTCTGCGTCTAGGAGGGATACCTTGATGCCCCTCTCCGCTAGGTTCATGGCAAGATTCACTGAAACGGTGGTCTTACCTGTACCTCCCTTACCTGAGGTGACGAGTATTGGAATCACTTCCCACCACCCTCCCCGGACTCCTTACTGGTCTTCTCAAGCTTCTCGATCTTTCTCTCCAACTCCGCTAGCTCCCTCTCACGTTCCTCAGGGCTTAGGTGCCCGCCGACTAGCTTCCTTATCGACTCCTCGATGTTCTCGACAATGCTTGGTGCTCTACGCCTGAGTTCGGGGGTTATGACTGACTCTATGAGGGTTACCAGCCTGTTTATGGAGCTCGATATGTCTGAGCGTGTCTGCCTGAGCTCCTCGATGAGTGCTGGGCCTAGCTTCTGGACGGCGAAGTCTGTGCGCTTCTCCATAGCCTTCAGGGCTGGGTGGTAGTCGTACTCCCTAACGACGGAGCCGTCGGGGTTGAGCTTCTCCGCCTTAGGCACAATCATCATTCTAGCCTCCTGCTCCTTCCTCACCCTCTCCAGCTCCTCCCTCAACCTCCTCAGCTCGTCCTGGATTCTAGCGTTCTCCGTCAACGCTGAGGTTAGGGTCTTGACAGCTACGGTTACCTCACGCTGGGTCTCAGCCATCCTCTCCAACGTCTCCTCAAGCCTCGAGAGCTTAGCCTCCGTAGCGGATACCCTCTCGAGAGCTGCCTCAGCAACCCTGCTCGCGCGTCTGGCCTCCTCACTCACCTCCTTAGGTATCACGGGTACTGGCTTCTCAACCTCCTTCACTACCGGCTTCTCAACAATGACTGGCTTCTCTACCTCCCTGACCTCGGTCTTCGGCGTCAGCACGCGCTCAACAATGGAGTGCACTAGGGCCCTCTCCTCAGGCTCTAAACCCCTCAAATCCTTGACGAAGCTCGACACGTCCCTGTAGGTCTCCACTAACTCCCTGAGCCTCCTCCTACGCTCCTCAATCTCCCGCTCCTCCTCAGCACTAGGAGTGGGTGCCTCCTCCTCAGCAACTCCCTCCTCAGCACCTGCTCCAGTACGTACTCCCTCCTCACTGACAGCTCCGCCAGCACCCTCCTCAGCACCAGCAACTCCCTGTTCGCCTCCCTCAGGGCTTGGAGCGGGCTCCTCACCAAGCTCGACGCCCTCCTCCGGTAACTCCTCAATCTCCTTCCTAACCTCCTCACCCAACCTCAACACCCCAGAGCTCCCTTATCTTGGGGGCCACGACGTGGAAGTACTTAGCCCTCTCTGCAGGGCTCAGCGTTTCGGGAACCACCTTAACCACAAGTACGAGCGTCTTCACCACCTTAGACCTGAGCTCCTCAACCAACTTCCTCGTCTCGCTAAGTGTCTCATCAACCAAGCCCTTGTACTCATCAACCAGCCTCAGAAGCCTCTCCCTCTCAGCCCTCAGGTTACCCACCTCTGACTCGAGCTCCTTAAGCCTAGACTCGTACTCAGCCATCTTCTCAGCACGCTCCTCAGCTAACTTCTTTAATTCATGGAATTTCGACACCATATTCCTGACAGTGACCTCAGGGTTTTGACGATCGATCTCATGGTCTTCGAGGAGCTTGAAGGCATACGGTAGCATGTGCGCTGAGAACTCTATTATGACGTGATTCCACCACGAAACATTATCAACCCACTTAGCCATTATCGGGTGCTTCGGATCAAGCCTCTGCCTAACAAGATCCATGAAGAACTTCGTATCAAGCTTAACAACCTCACTACCCGCACCAGGTGTTACAGGGGCTGCTGCTGGCGAAGACGTAGGTACGGGTGCTGCACCCCTAACCCTCCTAGCGTACTTAACAACCGTCGGAAGCGACACACCACAGGAGTCAGCGATCTCACGGTAGTGCTTACCCATGCTGAGCAAAGACTCAATACACCTAACCTGCTCCTCAGAAAGCCTAGGCATTAAACCACCGAATCACGTTAAACACCAGAAATAAAAAACGTTAAACAAACTGTTAAACAAACGTTCAACAACACATGTTAAACAAACGTTAAACAACCCACAGGAAGCGGGGGTACTTCCCGTTATATAACCTATTATATAAAAATATATAACAGGTTATATAACAGAGTGAACCACAGAGTTCACTCACCACCCTCAATCTCCTGAATATCCCTGAGCATGGCTAGGCACAACTCCTTGAGATCATCACTTACGTCCTCCCTAGTCACTATGAGGTAGAGCGTGTGTGCTAGGTTAGGCAGCGTCATCAACCTCAACGGGTTCAGCTTAGAGTTGATGAGTAGGTCCCTCAACTCCCTCTCACGCTCATTTCTAGGCTCATACAGGGCTAGCCTAGACATCCACTTAGCCTTAAACTCATGCAGTTTCATACAGACACCCAAGAGTTTTTTGCTGCGGGGGTTAAAAAGCGTTACGGCCAGACGTTAAGAACAGAGGTAAGGACCAACACAGCACCACAAATTTATGGTGATTGATACTACGCATAAACCAAAACACCTTTTTCCTCATAACTTCTCCTCATAACTTCTGCCCTTAACAATTAACCGAAACGCTTAAATATTTCTGTAGAGAGTAACAACTCGGGAGATAATGAGAAAAATAAGGTTTAGGGTCCCCGCATGGGCCGAGATAGAGTTTGATGGACAGAGGAACATAGTAAAGAAGATTTATATCGATGCTAATGACTGGGGAGACTGGGCTTTAGAAGATAATCATGATCTAAGTAAGAGAGAGTACGCAGCAATTGAGAAGGCAAGGGTAATCATACCTAAATGCGTACCCATAGAATGGGCCTAACCCAAACACATTCTTTTTAAACGTTATATAACACTTGTTTAACGTTATATAACGCTGTTCATGAAGTGTTATATGTTTTTGTTTAACGTTATATAACGTTATTGAACGATTGTTCATCAATGTTAAATATTGTTATATATTGTTAAACAAGCGTTAAACATTGGGGTGGGGTCTTCTCTCCGAGGTCCTGAAACCGCGTGAGAATCGAGTAGAATTCACTCGATTCTTAAAGAACAGAGTTTCAAAAAATAGGATTGGGTTTATTCGTGGCAGATGTAGCGGTCGCGATTGCCTACCCTACCAACATAACGGCAGTTATGTTTTGTGGTGTCAAATTCGTGTGTGGTATAATGTTTATCGGTTTCCATGTCATAGATGTGATAAATGGTTTTCGTTATAGGTACCCCCATCAAGGTTTTCCCAACCACATGACCGTGTTCTACGTCCACGATTTTTGCCATTTTGTTTCACCCGAGTAGAATATTGCTGCCGGGGTTAAAAAGCGTTTCGGTCAGACGCAAAAAGAAAAAGTAAAGAGCAGAAGTTAAAAACATTAAAAAGATTATTTGGTTTGGGAGATTAAGTCCTCGAAGACACCATAAGCCCACACTAAAACGTCAAAACAGACATTACCGAATGGTATTTCCTCAATAATGTTTCCTTCATCATCAAAGAGCTGTAACCAAATTGTTGTCCCATCTTCTCTGGCTCTCCAATTGTACTTATACATTTTCAGTAGGTCATCTGGGCTGACACATGGGTAACCAACCCTCACATTTGCCATCTTTGCAATTTCAGTTGCAACATTTTCTAATCTGCCCATGGACTCACCCCGTGTAATAGTGTGCAGCCGGGGTTAATAAGCGTTACGGTCAGGTGTTTAAGGCAGGGGTTATGGGCTGGGGTTATGTGTGAAAAACTAGATTAGGCCCTTAGCGACCGCGTAGAGGTACCTTATCTGTTCCTTGGTTAGTGTGTGGTCCTTGAGTGTTATCGCTTTGACTATGTGTTCTGGCGTTATGTCGTTGCGTGAGAGCTTCGCTATTGCGTATGCTATCCTCAGTATGCTCAGTTCTAAGGACCTGTAGGAGTACTTGTCGAAGTCTATGTTTGTTAGCTCTATGTATGCCTTCATGACTTCCTTGACTTTGTCTATGTCTTTCACTTTTGGTTCGTACGCTGTTATCCATTGTAGGTAGTCTAGCAGTACCCTAGTGTCTGGTGTCTTGTACTCCCCGAAGAACTGCTCGACTAGCTTGTCTACGTGTTTAGCCCTCTCCTCCTTGTCTGGATTCCTTAGCTCGAAAACGAAGTCGAACCTATCGAGTAATGGTGTAGTTATTCTTGACTTATCGTTAGCGCTCGCAATCACCCTCACTTCGGCCCTAAACCTAGCCCTGTGCTTCCCCTTCACTATGGTGTAGAACCCCTCTTCCATGGCTTGCAACAGTCCGCTCTGGTCTTTGGGTGGTATCTTGTCTAGTTCGTCTATGCATACTATGTGTCCGTCGTAGTCTGCTAGAATGCCTGGGGTTACCTGCTTACCTCTAGCGTCTCCCGTTAGCCCTACCTTCGATACGTACTCTCCGTTGATGAATGCAGCACCTAATTTGCTGCTTATCCACTTCAGTATCTCGGTCTTAGCAGTACCTGGAGGCCCTATGATTAGTACGTGTATCCTCGTTCTCCTACCCCTGTCGTAGTGTGTTGCTAGGGAGAGCAGCACAGCCTTCCTTATCGGTTCGTACTGATCCCCGAGAATCTCCGGGAATAGCAACTTGGAGAAGTACTCCAGGGGGTCCGTCTTACTCACTATCTCCTCGAAGGACTCGTACATCTCCTGGGTGTGCTCTACCTCCTTAGCCTCCAACTCCTCAACTGTCGGTACCCCAGAACCGTCTAGGTGCCTCCTTAGTAGCTCGTTATTCATCTCGTCCTCATAGCGCTTAGCGTCATCCTCACTCCAGCCGTTAGCCCTCAGTGAGACGCCTAACTCCCTCTCCACTATCGCTACGTTCTCTGAGAGCTCTAGGTTCGGGTCTATGAGGGCTTCTAGATCCACAGTAGATGGGTCTATCCCGACCCTCCTGACCATCCTCTCGATAATCTCCTTCTGCAAAGCCTTGGGTAGGGCCACGCAAGACCCCCACACTAATCCCTCACACCCAACCCTTAAAAACTTTCCTGAGGGTCGTGTCTCACGAAAGGTTTTTAAACCCCAGAGTGAAATAAAGACTTGAGGGACCTGTATGGCTGTGTATAAGACCTTCGCTCAAGACACCCACAGGCTTGCCCAAATCGTGACAGACCTCATAAGGAACTACGACATCGTGAGGGTAGAGAGGAAGAACAGCATCTACGAAGTCAAGGCATGGAAGAAGAGGGGGTGAGGAGCGGTGAAGGTGATTAAAGCTGAGAGGAGGGGTAGGGTTGTCATAGAGCTTGACTGGGGGGAGCTATCCATAGTTGCTGCAGCAATGACTAACCACGCTGAGGAGTTCGGTAGTGAGCACCCACACATAAGGAAGCTAGCCGAGGAATTCAATGAACTATGGAGAGTAGTAGGTGATTGAGTGATGGTTAGGGTTAAGTTTGATTATGGTGCTCAGATTCCAGAGATAACTATAACGATTGAGGGCTTACCCACTAAAGAGTTAGATGAGTTCTGGAAAAGCCTAGTAATTTACGCTATGGGGTGTGACTACAGAGAGGGTGATGAAAACATGATAGATGTGGTTGATAGCTTGGATGTAGTCATCAGGAGAAAAGGAAACAAGCTAATCATAGTTATAGGTGATTAATGAGAGGTGATTTAGTCATGGTTGAATACACAGATGATATTAATGTGTGGGAAGAGGCTATGCCTTTAGAATGTCCTTTCCTGAGGCTCAATCACTTGCGTAGTAAGTGGGTAGCACTAGATGAAGATCCATGTCCAACAAAGAAGTGTGGAATGCGTGATTGCCACAACTACGGTAAACCATTCCATGAACCAGACGGACTCATAATCGTAAAAACAAGAAAAAGGTGATTGAGTGATGGGTAGGGTATATAGGGTTGTTGTTGATGATGTAACAATCACTTTGGAGGTTACGAGGTACGGTAATTGCGTTAAGGTAGTGATTAGGGGCTCAAGTGATGAATACAAGCTTTGGGTGTGGGATCACGGAGACATCAAACTAACAAAAACAATCATTACAGAGGAAGAAATAGAGCCAATAAAAGGTGATTAAGTGATGGTTCATGTGTGCATTAGGACGTATTCACCACTTCATGTAAGACATATTGACGTTCTTAGGGTTGATGACCGCATACACATACTGATAGACTCAGACATAGACGTAATGTTAATACTGTCAATAAAGGAAGCAAAGAAACTATTAGAAGAAATAAGAAAGGTGATTGAGTGATGGTTAAGTACCCAGTTCTGAGGATGGGTAAACCTATACCGCCTGAGTGGATATGGCTGAGATGTAGAAGATGTCCCTACAGATTCCTGTGCGAGACATACGACCAACC
>QMRG01000034.1 GCA_003649235.1 Thermoprotei archaeon
AGAAGCTTTAGAGATTTTCTTAGAGAAAACAGCTGAATATGGCATGGCTTTCCAATGGTATGGAGTAACTAGATACTGCGAGTACAATCCTGTCGAGGAAGGGCTTGGATTAAGATTCTGCTCAGCTTGCAGCATTACCATAGCCATAGAGCCCGACGGGACTGTAATACCTTGTCAGAGCTACTATGAACCTTTAGGCAATATGCTAAAGGATGGTTGGGAGAGTATATGGAATCATTCTTTATGCATAGAGATTAGAGAGAGGAAATACGCGTGGAGAGATTGTTTAGACTGTCCCTTCTTCACTGCTTGTGGAGCCGGTTGTCCGCTAGAGGCTAAGGTGAGACCTTTAAGTAAATAGTTATTCTTTTAGTATTCTGAATCCCTTCTGCAGGAATTCTCTTTTAGGTATCACATGGACTTCATGTTTTTCATCTTCTACCTCAACTAAGAATGTCGACACTCTACGGACCAAGCCTTTAACTCCTTCTATCTCAACCTTCATTCCAGGCTTTATCAGTTCCGCTTCTCTAGAAACTAGGACTATAGCTTCCTCTTTTAAACCTAAACCTACTAAGAGCGCTAAAGTTAGCCCTACGCTAACCGCCACCACCAGGAAAACTGCTTGTGCTGCCGAGGCCACTATATGAGGAGCTATTTCTGCCACGTCGAACGCCACGAAGACCAACACCATGTAGAGCAAATATTTAAAGCTAGTAGCTAGGATGGCGACTATGCTCCTCGGAATAGCCTCTTCAGGCATAAGCCTTTCGATAACGTCTGTAAGCCAGTCCACTAGCAGAATACCTAAGAGGAATATTATAATAGCCCCTATTAGTCTAGGCATATATGCAGCTATCATCAACCCTATCTCGTTTAAGACTGCTATCTGGAGGAGAGATAACGCTGTCATTATTGTAAGCACATAAATTACCAACCTCACTAGTATAGATGCTATCCTCGAGAATGGATAGCCAGCTGATAGTAATTGCTTCCCAATGGTTGTTTTTCCGAAGCTTTCATCTATTTTTATCATTTTAACTATAGCCGTCGTAGCTTTTCCTGCGGCTTTCCCGACTAAGTATCCTATTATAAGTATTATAGCAGAGAGCGTTATATTGGGTAGAAATTGAAGAATTGAATCTATAATTTGCGTTAAAACACTTATTAACTCTTCCTCAAACATGTTCTCTATTAATTATAGGCGGCTTCTATAATATGTTTAGCCGTGTTAAACCGTCTAGATAAAGCGCTGAGACTACGAGATGTATAAAAACTAAGGGCATTATCTTCCGCGAGTAATCTCCTACTGTTACCTTATACCCCTTCTCCTCCGCTAGTGAAGCGGCAGTCAGTACGGGAATAGAGCCATATATGGTTAATCCTCCTCCTATGCTACTGCCTATTATCAAAGACCAGTAGAGCGAGCGAGGGTTTAGATTCATACTGGCCACGGCATCGTCTACAATAGGTAGCAACAATAATACTACGGGAACATTCTCTACTAAAGCCGATAGGACGCCGCAAATGAATACTAGCATTACTACGGCCGTTTCAACATTTAAGCCGAGTATGGCGTTCGTATACTCGCCTATTACGTGTAGAACTCCTGCTTTTTCAAGACCATTAACGAAGACTGCAAATCCTCCTATGAAAAAGGGGACCTCCCAGTTTATCCTACTCATTACTTTAGCTGGGTTCAAACCGCTAAACATGAACATTAAAACTACGAAGGCGAAGGCGGTAAACGTTATAGGTAGTCCTATCTGCTCGCTAACAGCTACTCCAACTACGAACATTACGAATATTAAGAGAGATTTATAGACAATAGACTGATCGATCGATGGCACTTCTTTCTCAGGAATAACTTTTTCTACTCTACTCTCCTCGATCTTGTCGAATAGGAATATCCTATAGTAGAGCAACGAGACTAGAGTGAGTATGAAAATTAGCGGACCGCTTATTCTCATAAATTCTAGAAATCCTATGCCTTTCTTAACTGATACTATGAGCCCAGGAATTGAGCTTATCGGTAACATTAATCCCCCTAGGTTTCCTAGAACACCTTCCATCATGAGCGGTTCTTCGGGATTGAAATCGTATATCTTAGACAAGTACAGCGTGACGTTAGCCATCACTAGAATTGCTATGTAGTTTTCACATACAGCAGAGAAAAGAGTGGAAAGTATCAGTAATAAGCTTAACACTCCTCCTTTCCCAAGTTTAAGTTTTTCAACTATATAGAAACTGAGGAAATCGAAAAGTCCTGTTGCTTCGAGAGATTGGAAGAGTATCAGGCTTGCTACGATGAAGAGTAGAGTATCCAGTTCCATCATGTGCGGTATATCCTCTGCTTTGAAAAGGCCATAGGAAATGCCGAAGTAGCTCGTTAAAACCGCCGCTAGAAGCGCTACTACGACTCTATGTTCTAGCTCCGCTATAAGCAGAAGCATAGTCGCGATGAAGATCAAGGCAAAGGTTAGAGTAGGACCCAATGTAAACCCCTATTTTCTCACTATTTTACGAATAGATATCAGTATATCTCCGAATATAAAGAGAGCGAATATAAATAGACAGAGGTATATGAAGAAAAGGGCTATGCGGGCTATTTCGCCTTTAAATCTTATCGTTACAGCTTCATAAGCTAGAACTACGAAAATAAAATAGACTATACCATGTATAATCCTTCTCCACAAGATTTTCCCTGCTTTATATTCTTCATCAAATCTCTTTTTAACCGATATGTAAAGGTGAACGCCTATAGTAACAGCTGTTGCTGTTAAAATCGTGAAAATCCATACTATGAAGAGAGTATAGCCGTTTTCGTATAGAGTATATATAGAGTTTTCTAAGGCATATAACATGCTCTTTAGATAAATCTACTATAAGGTATATATATTAAATTTATATAGGGCATTGGACTATTCCTCTAGAGTAGAGGCAGTCTGCACAGCTCGGTTGGTTTCCCCAGCAGTCCATTAAGTTAGACTGGGCGAAATCGCATATTTCATGGAATTTGCAGTCAGTGCAGGAGGGATATCTGAAAAACCTGACTCTATATCTGAACTTGACATAATCGAGTTTAAACCATATATCTTTTAAGCTTTCTTTAGTAACATCTCCGAATACTACCTGCTTTATTTCCTTCTTTCTGCCATAGATATAACTGGTGTAGGAGTGGAGGAAATTGTAGCAGGGGGCTACTTTACCATCCCAAGTCACGCAAGTTGCGGCATTTTCTATAAAATCACATTTTCTCTCAGTTTTTAACGAAAATTCAGGTAGTCTAACTCCTACATTGGTTTCTAAGCTCTTAATAGCGAGCTTGCTCGCCAGCTCATCCACATTTACCTTGCCGTTTAAAGTGTAAATACACTTGTCAACCATATACTCCGTTACCGGTATTACGTTTGAAATTATCACTCTGCCGACACCATGCCGTACCGCTAAATCCACCAAGGGCACAACCTCGTTTAAATTATCCAACATTAGCGTAAATGCGAACTCTAATATGGGATAGGTTTTGCCTAAATCTTTCTTGGCTTTATGTAAAGATTTCAGCGCGTGCATTAGCCTATGGAAATCTCCTCTTCTAATACTGCCGTAAGCTTCCGGATCTGCGGCGTCTACAGATACGGCTACCCTATCTATACCTATTTTCATAAGTCTCTCTGCAATATATTCGTCTAGAAGCAAGCCGTTAGTATTTACTCCTAGTTTAAAACCTCTGTTTTTAACCTCCTCAGCAAATTCTAAGAATTTAGGATGAACGAGAGGTTCACCCCAACCTGCAAACCATACAAACTCTATTCCAGCTTCTGCGGCATCTTCGAGTATTTTATCGAAAAGCTTCTCGCTTATATCTCCTAATTTCTCGCTCCAAGAATTTCTATAACACATTACACAGTTTAAGTTGCAACGGGTAGTGAGCTCTAAGAAGAGTATTTTAGGTCCTTTGATAGGCTTGGCTAGGACGCATCCTTCTTCGAAACACTCTAAGTATTTTTCTTTCATGAAAATCCCTATAGCATATTTCTAGCATCATTCACATAAATTTTTCTAACTCTTAACCTTAAAGTTAAAATTCTATATTATTTTCTTTTTATTTTCGATATGTACGACTGGAAATATCGTAAAGAATTTATAAGCTTAACGGAGTAATATTAATGAAGGTGATTTCTTTGCCCGGCGGTTACATGGGCAAAATCCTCCGAGTGAACCTAACCGATCATAAATTAACCGATGAAACTCTTCCCGAAGAAATTCTCAGGAAATGGCTAGGAGGTAGAGGATTAGGAGTATACTTAGCTCTTAAAGAGATAGATCCTAAAGTAGATCCTCTAAGCCCTGAAAATAAGCTCATAATACTCACAGGTCCTCTAACCGGCACCGCTGCTCCTGAAAGCGGCAGATGGTGTTCCGTAACTAAGGCACCTTTAACTGGCACCATACACGACTCTCAATCCGGAGGGAAATGGGGCCCCGAGCTTAAGTTTGCCGGCTATGACGCTATCATAATAGAAGGAGCCAGCGAGGAGCCCGTATATCTATGGATACACGACGGCAAAGCCGAGCTGAGAGACGCTAAACATCTCTGGGGCAAAGACACTCACACTACGACCGACACGCTGATAGAAGAACTCGGAGACAAGAACATCAAAGTAATGTGCATAGGCCCCGCCGGGGAAAACTTAGTAAAATTCGCTTGCCTCATCAACGATAAGGGGAGAGCTGCGGGTAGAGGCGGACATGGAGCCGTTATGGGCAGCAAGAAGCTTAAGGCCATAGCGGTAAGAGGCACTATGAAACCTCCAATAGCAAATGAGGACAAATTCAGAGAGGCAGTTAGGGCTAACAGAGACAAGCTTATGAAACACTCGGTAACCGGCGACGCGCTGCCTAAGTATGGAACTGCGGTCTTAGTAAACATAATCAATAAACACGGAATATTGCCAACTAAGAACTTTCAGACCGGCGTACATCCGACTGCCGACAAGTATAGCGGAGAAACCATAGCAGAGAAAATTTTAGTTAAAAAAGTCCCCTGTTGGGGTTGTATAATAGCTTGTGGAAGATATACTAGGATTCCCAAGGAGAGCCCATTTGCCGGGGAAGGCGATGGACCGGAATATGAGACAGTTTGGGCTTTTGGCGCTCAAACAGGTACTGACGACTTAAACGCTATAACCAAGGCTAACTTCCTATGCAACGAACTCGGATTAGACACTATCAGCATGGGACATGTCATAGGTACTTTAATGGAGCTCTACGAAAAAGGCAAGGTACCGGAAGAAAAACTGAGAGGACTCGTGCCGTACTGGGGTAATGGAGCCGCCGTAGTTGAGTTGACGTGGAGAACCGCCTACAGGTCTGGAATAGGCGACGACTTAGCCGAAGGAGCTAAAAAACTAGCGGAGAAATACGGCGCTCCTGAAGTGGCTATGGTCGTTAGAGGACAGGAACTTCCGGCTTATGATCCAAGAGGCGTGCAGGGACACGGTCTAGGCTACGCGACTTCTAATAGAGGAGGATGCCACTTGAGAGCCTATATGATTGCTCCAGAAGTCCTCGGAGTACCTCAGCTAGTTGATAGGTTCGAGACTAAAGGCAAGGCGGAGCTAGTTAAAACATTCCAGGATGGCTTCGCTGTAGTAGATAGCCTAGTGCTGTGCAAGTTTAACACTTTCGCTACATGGGTTGAAGACTGGGTAGGCCTCGTAGCTGGAGCTACTGGTTGGGATGTAACTCTAGATGAGCTTAACAAGATAGGCGAGAGGATATACAACGCAGAGAGAGTATTTAATATACTGGCTTTCGGAGATGGAAGGAAATATGATACGTTACCTGCTAGACTATTGAAGGAACCAATGCCTGAAGGACCAGCTAAGGGTTACGTTGTTAAGCTGGGAGAAATGCTCGACGAATACTATAGTCTACGCGGATGGAAAGACGGCAGACCTACAAGAGCTAAATTAGAAGAACTTGGGCTTAAAGATTTAGCTGATAGATTAGAAGAAGCAGGCCTCTTACCCGGATAAAATCCTTAATTTTTACTATTTCTCTATTATATCATGGTTATGAAAATTAAATTAGAGTTCTTTGCCACATTGAGAGAGAAATTCGGCAAGGAAAAAGAAGTCGAGTTGCAGAGTAGTAATGCTACTATTAGAGAAGCTCTAGCGAAAGTCGAAGGCTTACTAGAGGAGATAACAGAAGGAGATAAGCTAAAACCTATGTATAAAGTATTGGTAAATGGATTAAATATAGAGTTTCTAGATAAGCTTGAGACTAAGATTAAAGATGGCGATGAAATTTCAATATTTCCACCAGCTGGTGGAGGCTAGGCTTCCGCCGATTTCATAACCTTTATCATTTTCTTACGGCGCCACACTGTATATTCATAGATAATCACGAAGAGCGCCGCTACTATAACTACAGTGAAAATCGCCATAAAGAGGAAGTCTCTAAAGCTTAACATGACCTGGGGAGATATTCTCAAGAATACTGGCAGAGATACCTCTATTGTAGCGATTCCGCTTCCCGTTACTTTAACCGTCGCCGAGTCGCAAGTCTCGCCAAGACATGCTTTAACTTTATAGCTATTTTCTGGAAGTAGAAATTCTACTACTCCATCCTCTCCCGTAGATCCGCTGAACGGCGTATTCTCCACGTAAACCGCTGCTCCGGCTATGCCTTGTCCCCTCTCACCTATTACTCTAACACGTAGAAGCCCGATTTTATCAACTACTACTGTGCTGCTTGAAAGCGAAGCTTCATACCACTTGGTATTCAGTTTCATACCCTTCCAAGATAACACTTTTACATACAATATGCCTTTAGGAATTTCCTCGGCTAAAACTCTGCCGTATGCGTCACTTGAGGTTGAGAATATGTTACCATCTAATTTCTTAACTTGTACTTCTTCTTTCATTATCAAGATAGGTTCCAAAAGGGGTTACCAGAGTCACTTCGATATCGTAGACGTCCGTGGTTATAATCCAAGGTTGAGCTAGTATAGGCATTGCTAGCAGTATTAAAGCTAGGATTACTGTATACGTTTTCATCGCTATACTTTATGAAAAACTTATACATAGGTATTTCTTCGCTTGAAAAATATTTTTCACTAATTTTCGGAGAATTCCTTATTATGGGCCAGTGAAAAATATAGAAGGAGTGGAAAGATGAAGTATAGGTTAGGATTGGTCTTGGCGATAATATTAGGGCTTTTAATAGCTCTATTCCCCCTATACGGCAAAGCGTTAACGGATTATATCTGGACCTATGAAACCACTCCGAGTAGAAAAGGCAAACAATATGGAAAACCTTCCTCTTTTCTACGCGTTTTACGGCTTGCTGGGCGAGAATATAGAATAGGGGGTTCTTATGAAGGCTATACTAGCCATTAGGATAATCGTTGTAATACTCTTACTGATTCTAGGCACATTATCAGCGTTGACGGGAGTTATACTCTACACCGCTCCTCGTGGCTCGGGAGAATCGGCTATAGCTTTCGGCTTGCCAAAACGCAACTGGAGCACTCTACACACTTATCTCTCCTTCGGAGCAACAGGAGTGGCCGTAGTTCACTTATATATAAACTGGAGAGCTTTAATCTACTATATAAAGAAGATAGTGGGGAAGTAGTTTCATTAATCTCGCATTATAATATAATAGAAATCTTTTGTTTCTCTTATAGTATAGTTTAGAGCACGTAGTCTATCTAGCGCGATTTTCACTACTTCATCATCGAAGACAGCTCTTAACTCCGTCTTCTCAATTCTAATGTTGTCGTTTAACCGGCTTCCAATATTAAATATAAAATCTATACACTTCTGGATCTCTCCTTCATTTATTTTCACGCGTCTCCTAGGACTCTTCTCTAACTCGAAAAGAGCCTTTCTCAACAACTCATTTATTCCCCGGCTTAATCCTCTAACGCCATAGCGTTTGATCAATTCGATGTAAATGTCCTCCTCAAGTTTGATGTTTACACGTTTAAACGTCATAAACGTTATACGTTTTAACTACTTAAAAATTTACCGTCCTGTAATTTAACTACAGCAGAGACGGTAAGAACATATTTACGTAGTTAAATCAATCTAAAATTTCTATTAAATTTCCGAAAAACAATAATTTTCTATCCCAGACTAGAATAATATAAATAAAAAGTCCCCGCGGCCGGATTTGAACCGGCGACCCCCCGGTAGCTGCCCGACTGACACGGCTTCATCCTACCCAACGGGTTGTCGCCGTGCGGCACACGGCCTACAGCCGGGTGCTCTTCCGCTGAGCTACGCGGGGCTCAATACAATATTTTAGTTATGGTGTTATAAATTTTTTGGGCTAGTCTAAGTATTCTTTTAGAATATTTTTTATTTCTTTTTTGATGTCTTTTTCTACTTCTTCCGTGTTTCTCTGGGCGTCTATGATTATGAAGCGATTCTTTTCTTTCTCGGCTAATTCCAAGAATTTCTTCCTTACATTTTCCAAGAATTCGATGTTTTGATACTTGGTTAAAATCTTTCTATCTTTTATTCTTTTAAAGGCTTCTTCAGCGGGAAGATCCAGGAGCAAGACTTTGTCGGGCAGTTTTATAGACCTGTTTATAGCTCGTATGAAATCTTCGGGAACGCCTAGAGTGCCTTGGTAAGCTATGCTAGCGTATACTGAACGTTCGCTGAGGACTATCTTCCCCTCTTCTAGAGCTGGGAGAATTACTTCCTTCTGAAGGATTATCCTATCAGCGGCGAAAACGTAGACTTCGGCATCTGGATCTATCTCGTGTTTATAGAGGAAGTCTTTAATAGCCTTAAGCCACGGTTCTTTGACTGTAACGATTTCATATCCTTCTTTCCGGAGATTTTCCGATACTAGACGTAGATAGTGGGATTTTCCGCTTCCATCAATGCCTTCAAAAGCTATATAAACTCCTTTCCGGACGGGTATCTTCCTCTCAGGCAAAGCAAGCTTTTCCCTCTTTATCTCCAGTAGAGAGCCGCATAGAGAACAGTAATATTCTACAATTACAGTACCGTCAAAAGCCGGCGTCATAATTTTCTTAACTTCAACTTCTCTGATACAACGCGGGCAAAACATCAAATTTAAAACTCACATCTCCTCGTTAAATTTATAACTTAGTTGAAACTCTTTCATAGAGGGCCGGTAGCTCAGCTTGGTAGAGGAACCTATCTCGCCAATAGCACCGGGCTCTTAACCTAAAAGAGAGAAACCCGGGGGTCGCGGGTTCGAATCCCGCCCGGCCCGCCTTAAACACTATTATAGTTCTTTAAGTAGATTTTCTAAAGTGTCGGCGAGTTCGTTTCTCGAAACTACAACTCTCTTTCCAGTTCTTCTAGAATACACTGTTACTGTGTTCTCTTTCAACTCTTTCTCTCCTAGGAAGATTAGGATGGGTATGTCTAGTTTCTGAGCGTACTTTCTCTGTTTACTCTGTTTATGCCTGGAGAGGTCGAGCGAGACCTTGAAACCTCGATCTCTTAATTCTCTGGCGAGTCTCCAAGATTCTCTTCTAGCTTTATCGGTTAAAGATACTATATAGATCTGGGTTATGGTTTTTCTGTCGAGTTTAAATAAGCCAAGTTCTATTCCGGCATCCAGTAACCTCTCTATTCCTATAGTCGTGCCTGTAGCAGGTATTTTCCTGCCAAGAAACATTCCTATAAGCTCGTCGTATCTACCTCCACCTGTCAAACTGCCGATTCTAGGCTTGCTGACCACAGTTTCGAATATGGGGCCAGTGTAGTACTCGAGACCTCTAACCATGCTTAGATCCAGAAAGATTTTACTCAGATCGTTTATCAGTTCAAATATCTCCCGAAGATGTTCTACGCCGATCTTCACAGATTGATTAGAAGCGAACTTCTCTTCCACTTCTTCTAGAACTTCAAAAGGTCTGCCTCTAAGGGATATAACCTCTTCTATTTTAGAAGTCATCTCTTCAGATACTTTCTCTCTGAGCTGTTCTCGGACTCCTTCTAAGCCTATTTTATCGAGTTTATCGATTATCACGTAAACGGGATAAGGTTCGTCTATTCCTAGATATTCTTCAAATATTCCTTTTAAAATTCTCCGATCGTTGACCTTGATAGTATACTCTTCGAAGTTGAATAGATTCATAACCTCCAGGATTATATTGATTATCTCCGCGTCCGCCTCTGGATAAGGGCTTCCGATCACGTCGACATCGCATTGGTAAAACTCTCTATATCTGCCTCTTTGAGGTTCTTCGTGTCTCCACACCAAGCCTATATGATACCTCTTGAAGGGTAGAGGAACATCTCCCTTACTGGCTATAAATCTGGCCAAAGGCACCGTCAAATCATATCTTAAGGCGTACTCTCTCCCGCTCCAGGGATCTGTAAACCTCCAAACTAGTTTTTTCTCGGCTTCTTCCCCATATTTTCCTTTAAGCACGTTCCAGTACTCCAGCGCGGGTGTATCTATCGGGTCGTAGCCGTATTTCTCGAATACCTCCTCTATTCTTCTAATCACTTTCTTTCTTAAGAGCATTAATTCCGGAGGAAAATCTCTGAAGCCCGCCGGCGGCTTTGTCGAGATGAAACTCACCTCACAGTAACACCACTATAATGCCTTATTTAATTTTCCCAAGGTTATTTACTTAACCGTAGATAAGGAAAATTTTTAAGCTTATTCATACATGAGTATTTGGGGCCGTAGTCTAGCTTGGTAGGATGCCTGGCTCGGGCCCAGGTGAACCCGGGTTCAAATCCCGGCGGCCCCATCGGTAGTGAAGTTTAATAGTAAGCCTTTAATTATAAAGAAGGGGTAATAAATGGTTAAGAAGGCAGTAATCTTATGTCTTCTAGCATTTTTCTTACTGTCCTTGTACTCCGATGCAGTACTAGCAGAAGAAGCTCTAGACTTAACTCTTTACTGGGTTTTCGACAACGCGACTTACTGCATAAAAGACGTAGGAAAAGTAGAGCTAGAGCTGGAAAATAAAGACAAGGTTATTGTACGGATTACATGGATCGGAGTACATTTTGAATGGGAGGAAAAAGACTATTACTTTGCTTTAGATCTTTCAAGTAACCCTATAGAAATCTCTCCAGGTGAAAAAAGACATATTGGAGTTATAGAATTCGAAGTTTACGAAAACGCTAAAATCGGCAAAAATCTATACTACTTTTTAATCCAATACGAATACTGGAACGGTAGGGAATGGGTTTCCCGTGAATGGTATACAGAAGACTTTGAGATTTATGTAGCGGAACCTGTATCGGTTACGTGGTGGCTTGGAAAAGAGAAAACCTCCTATTTTAAGGGGGAAAAGATAATCTATACTCTAAATATCACGAATAACTGTAATAGATGTATAAGAATTTCATCAGTTGGAGCTAGAGGAGACTGGTTCCCTACAGGCGTGTATTACTTCATAGAATACCCTGAACCTCCCATTATAAACCCCGGCGATTACTTATTGTTAACCGATTTAGATTTAGAAGTTCCTAAAACTGCCGAAGTTAAATGGCATAATATTGAAACCGTGGTCTGCTACGAAGTAGCGGAAGACGGTGGTTGGAGCGAGACGGAATGCTATCCAGTGCCAGAATGGTATGCTATAGAAGTTTTAGAGAGAAAACTTCCAATCCCAAATCTAGCTAATCTATTCGAAATATTGAGTGGAGTAGGAGCTGCTATAGGCTTCATTATAGGATTATTTAAGAAATTTGCTGGTAAAAAAGACAGCACTCCCCCACCTCCACCACCTCAACGTTAAATCAGAGTACCTCCTAAATTTAACATAAAGCTTTGATTATCTAACCATAAAACTTAAAATCAAGTAGTAGAATAGATTCTCGGGTCCGTAGTCGCGGGGCCAGGGAAACCCCCTAGCGTAGTCTAGCTTGGTAGGATGCCTGGCTTGGGCCCAGGTGGACGCGAGGCAGCGCCTCGCGGCCGAATCCCGGGTTCAAATCCCGGCGGGCCCATCATCCACTTATTCTTTAAAGCGATTTTCTAATTGCCTCTGAGAGAATCTCTAAGCCTGTTCTTAGCTGATCCTCGGTTATGACTAGAGGTGGAATTATCCTGATAGTGCTTTTCCCGCATCCCAAGAGGACTAAGCCTTTCTCTAGCGCTTCTCGCAGAACTCTGTTCCTAACGTCGGGATTATAGGTTTTAGTTGTACGGTCTTTAACAAATTCTATAGCCCATGCTAATCCTAGCCCTCTAACATCCCCGATGCTTTCATATTTGTTTTTCAGTTCTTGGAGTTCTTCTCTTAATATTCTCTCTAAAGAGGCTATTCTAGGCAATATCTGTTCGATAATCTCTATAGTTTTTAACGCTGCTACTGAGGCTAAGGCATGTCCTCCGAAAGTATTCGAGTGGGCTCCGGGTTCGGGGAAGTCTAGCTCTGATCTAAAGATCGTAGCTCCTATAGGCATTACTCCTCCTCCGAGAGCTTTAGCTAGAGTGATTATACCAGGTTTTATTTTGAAATGTTCGATAGCAAACATTTTACCCGTCCTGCCCAATCCCATTTGGACTTCATCGTCGATTAAAACGATACCATATCTTTTAGCAAGCTTCTCCAATTCGACGAAGAAACTAGATGGCGGTACTACGTAACCTCCTTCGCCTTGTATAGGCTCGAAAACTATAGCAGCTACTTCCCCCGGATCTAAGAAATGTCCGAAAATCCAGTCTTCGATATACTCTATGACTCTATTTACTAGTTCGCCAGGGTTTTCATAACCGTTTATATGCCAGGGATTTCTATAGGGATTGGGATAAGGTACGTGTACGACGCCCGGCATCATGGGAAAGTACCGCTTTTTATGCACTGGCTTGCTAGCCGTAAAGCTTAGAGAACCCATAGTCCGTCCGTGAAAGGCGCCTATAAATGCCAGGAAATAGTGCTTGTTTCTAGAAGATTTTACGAGCTTGATAGCGGCTTCTATACTTTCAGTACCGCTATTAGAGAGAAATACTTTCTTAGAGAAATCGCCTGGAGCTATAGAAACTAGCTTCTCCGCTAACTTGACTTGATAGGGATTATAAAAATCTGTTCCAGCAGCATGTGCAATTTTCTCTAACTGTTCCAAAACCGCTTTTTTAACTTCAGGATGGGTAGGATAGCCTAGATTTGCGACGGAGATTCCAGACGAAAAATCCAGGTATACGTTACCGTCTACGTCGACGAGCCATGCTCCTTCACCACGTTCAATAACCAGAGGGAGGTTTTGAGGATCATGAGTTGTAGTCGCCACGAATTTTTTATGTTTCTCGATAATTTCTCTAGCTTTAGGACCTGGCGGCTCTATTTTTACCAGAGGATAGGTATAGCTCGACGCCATCACGTATTTTTTCCAGGAGTTGGTTAAATATGTTCCTCAACCTAAATATTTTTTAAGAGTTTCCGCCAATTCATTAACCGCCGCTGGATGGGCCAGCGCCGGTTTAAACCCCTCCTCTACTATCCGCTTATAAGTCTCGTCACTCACGGTGTCTATAAGCTTATCTTCTAAACCCAACTCTTTAAAAGCATTTCTAATCGCTATCATACTCTCAGGATCAGATTTCAGATAGACAAAGTAGAGCTTATA
>QMRG01000035.1 GCA_003649235.1 Thermoprotei archaeon
ATCAACTTGTGAGAAAACGGGAAGCGACGGCAACTGAAATTGCGAAAGAGTTGAATATCGACGTTGACGTAGTATATTACCACCTTAAGATTTTGAGAAAATCTAACCTATTATCAGAGCCGAGAATTGTAGTTAGAGGGAATTATATAGAGAAATACTATTCCATTCGTTCAGACTTTAAAGAGAAATTATTAGACTCTATAAAACAGCTAGCTGAGAGGGAGAGAAAACTAAGCATAGGAGAATATCGTGAAATTGTTATAGCTCTCCTTTCTGTAGTTCAGTCGATAATTTCAGGTTCTATTAGAAAGTTAAAAGAGGTAGATGAAAAAATCATAGAAGACATTAAAGCCCGAGATAGTATAGAATCAAAAATAATCTTCTGCAACAGGGAAAAATATGATGAACTTCTAGGAAAGCTGAGAGAAATAACTCATAGTAGCATGTTAGATTCATTCGATCCTGTTGAAAAGGAAAATGTCGTAATCATAGTATGCATACCAAAAATTGATTGAAATCTAAGTGTTTTCAGTTAGATATAAATAGTTGCTCTACTGGGAGATTTTCTGATCCGTTTTGATATGATGACATAAATAAACACGACAGCTACAAGCACGGTTATCAATGCTAAGAGATAAGGAGTATAATCAGGAGTATTTCCTTCTTTGACTACTTCAATCTCCTTTTTTTCCTTCTCCTGCTTTACAATATTTGTATTTTTGAATGTCTTTATTCGAGACAGTTGAAGAGCGAGCTTTGAGTAATAAGATGACAACTTATATAATCTGAGCTTTACTTCATAATCTTCTTCATAATCAGCTAATTCCATATAGCTGGAAGCTAGAATAGGCGTGGTAAAGTTCTGGGCTATCGATAAGGAGTAGACGGCTTTTTCCCGAGCTTTTTCGACGAATACTTCGGTTATATCTCTTTGAACAGCTTGTAGATGAATCTTATTCAGTGCCAACTCGGAATCTACTAACGCCTCTATAGCATATGTACAGGAAAGAAAGTAGTATCCCTTATCAAAAGCATCTCTGGCTTTTGCAAAAGCCTTCTCTGCTCTATCTACTTCTTCTAGATACATATTAGATTCTGACATTAAGGTATAGGCATAACTCCATGAATTCCTCGCAGCTAGCAAATAGTCGTTAGCGATCTTCCTTACATAGTCAAGTTGCAACTCTCTTCCTTCAGAGAATTTCTCTGTAAGGTTAAGCCATGTCATACTTGCATAGGCTTGCTGCTCCGAGTAAGCCAACAGGTATGCTTTTTCGTACACGTCGGCCGTTTCGTTAGCTTTGATAAACTTTTCTTTAGCTTTTTCTAGCCTATACTCTGCCGCCATTACGAGTTCTACATCCATGGGAGAATCTACTATCCCTGTCTCTACAAGCTTACTGGCTTTCTCCAGTACTCCCATCACTCTCTCGGCGATTTCTCCTAGCCCTCTTTCTCTGTAAGATAGTATGTTATCCACGTATTGAAGCACGACTAAAGCTCTAAATGCCAGGCTAGCCGCTACATAAGGCATACTGTCCGAAACACGTTTCGCTCTATCAAGGTTTTCAGTAGCTTTTTCGTCGAGGAACGATAATAGCTGATTTTTAGTGTCGAGGCTTAAATCGCCTTCTTCTATGTTTACTCTTACATCGTTTTCCATAGCTTCTGCTTTGTTGATTAATTCGAGAGCAACTTCTGAGAAAATCTCTCTCGTTAACTCTCTATACTTCGGTTCTTTGACGACTTGAACTTCAAAAGTTCGGTTGAAAAATATCGAAGCCGCTTCTCTTATATCGGCTACTTCTATTACTGTAATACCCCATTTCTCCTTAGCGTATTCTACCAAGTCTACTTTTACAGGTTTTACCTCTGTGAAGATGAAAGGACCAACTTTTTTCTTAACAACTTCATATCTGATTACTATGGTTTGGCCTAGAGGTACTAGAAATGTTTTCACGCCTTGTTGGGCAGCGGCTTCTATTTTCTCGGGTATTCCACCGACGGGTCCTATAGAACCATCCGGGTTTATAGTTCCGGTCATCAAAACGTCTTCTCTAATGTTCCAACCTGTTAACGCGGAAATTATGCCTATAGTCATTACAGCGCCAGCGCTGGGGCCTCCAACTATTATGGATTCTGATTTCACTTTTATCAGAAAGTCGTAATTGGATAAGTTCAAGCCTAACAACTCGCATGCTACTTGCGCCGCTATCTTAGCCGTAGCCTGCATATCTAGCTCTGTGAGAGAAGACGTCGATACGTATACATCTCCATTACCTTCTATAACAGCTATTTCTATTCTCGTTAGAACGCCTTTAGCAGTTCCTCCTGCACTTGAAACTGCTGGAGCTGAGACTTCGGAGCTTCCAACTACTCTTATTTCTCCTGAATCAGATGAAACTATTTGAGATATGTTCAGTAAAAGTAACGCTATTATTAGGATAGAGACAATCTTTTTTTCTGGATCCATACCCCTTCATATAATTAAAATCGAGATTAAAACGTTTTTTCATAAATTCAGGAAACATATTTATGCGTCAGTACGTGTAGACTATATGGTGCGATTTTGGCTTGTAATTTAGAAATTAAAAATGTTACTTCTGAAAATGTGGATGATTTAATTAATCTCTGTATTCCTCCCGGGATGGAAGACAATCCTCTCTTCATTAAAGGGGCTGAAATGAAGAAGAAATGGGCGTTACACAATATTGAAAAATATAGGTGTATAGCCAAGCTAGCATATGTAGGCTCAAAACCGGCTGGCTTAATACAATACGTGTCGATTCCAGAGGAAAAAGTGGTAGAGATTACTTGTATATTCGTTCCAGAAGAGAAAAACCTTAGAAAGGGAATAGGGAGAGCCCTGTTTAAGGCTCTTTTAGAAGATATGAGAAAGCCAAAACCCTTCTTCGATAACGATGCTCCCTCAGCTTTTATAACTTGGGCTTTTCAAGTTCCTAGGAGATATCCTCAACACGAGTTCTTCCGAAAAATGGGTTTTAAAAGAGTAGAAAAGGACAATCCATTCTTCCTTTACTACCCGCTCAAGCCAGGCTACGTATATCGTCCTAAAGAAGAGAAATTCATTTCTCTAGAAGAGGATGAGGGCAAAGCTTTAATATTCATGGATTACTCCTGCCCGTTCTCCGTATACTTTATGGAGAAAATTAAAGAACTTATACGTGAAGTAGCCCCTGATATCCCGATTAGAGTAATAAACATGCTTGAAGAACCTGAAGAAGTAAAGAAGAGAGGTAAGGTAACTTTTTGCGTAGTTAATAAAAAGCCTATTAAAACCTTCTTCGGGAATAAAAAAGCTTTTCAAAATGAAGTTAAAGAAGCATTAGGCGGCTCTAATAGCTAACTAATGTACTACTGCTTCACCCGCCGCTGAAACGAATCATAGATATCTTGAAGAAGCACAGTGAATTCTGTAGAAGTATTTTAAGAATACTTAACGCCATAACATGCTATTTCTAAAAGTTTTAATTCATCCAAGGTCAGGCTTAGCAAGGCTTCGTACAATCCCGGCTGTTTCTCCATCACTACAATGCCCTTTATAAGCACTCTCTGTCTGAATCGCGGCTCTAACTCTCTCAGAGGTACCACATCTACTGGTATTTTTAGTTCTAGCTCTAGTTTAGCGCCTAATTTAGCTAAAAACTCTAGGTTTTCATCCTTTGAGTATACCGCTATATCAATATCTCTATAGCTCTCTAAGTCTACAAAACTGCCGAAGATTACAGCTAGTAAGACCTTCTCCTCTTTTTCCAATAACTCTTGTAACTTACTCAACACTCTTACCTTATCTTCTCTAAAGTATTTATATTTGAAAAGCATTTCTAATCCTCTCAATAAAGCTTACAACTTTTCTAAAATCCTCTTTTACATTCTTGTATATGCGCTTATCGTCTATAATCCAGTACCTGTGAACAATAAGATTTCTCAATTTAACGAGCTTTATAAAGTCGTCTAATTCATCGTTAGAGATTAAGCCTCGATCTGCTAAAAGCCTGAGCGTTTGTATAGGGGTGTGAGGCTCTAAGCCGTAGGCTTTTCTTGCGATGTGGTAAACTAAAGCCATCAATGCTTCAACAAGGACAATTATGTAATACCTAACTTCGCTTTTTTCAGCACGGCTAAGAGCCTCAAAAGGTTTAGAGGCATCCTTTACAAGTATATCGATTGCCTCATGTATATCCCGTATAAGCTTCTCTACAAATTCTCTGTTTATTTCAGTATTCAAAGTTTTCACCACGTCTTCTTTCATAAACTCTATATGCTAATAGCTCTCTCCATCAATTATAACATAGAGGATAAAAATGTTTACTATGTTAACATATTCGATTGAAAGATTACTAATTTACTTGTCGAAGATTAATCTAGTGAAAATATGTATCCGAGATATATAGAACCCGGATTTAAGCCCTATAACCCGGTCGAGCTCGCATTTAAAACTGAGAAAATAGTTACTAGAGAGGGGGAAGAAGGCCAAAAGAGGAAATACACCGATTTCTACTCTGTACCCGTGTATAGTGGGATAGCGACCGGATACGCTGTGGGCTGCTGTCTTAGATGTTTCTATTGCTGGAGCGGATTTTCAAGAGATTTCCCAGAGAAATATGGCGAATTCTATTCTCCCCGCGCAGCCTTCGTAAATCTGGTTAAAGCCGCTAGGGAGGGGATAAAATACGGGAAGCCGTACTGGAGGTTACTGGTAATAAATAAGGCGAGAATCTCAGGTTGTGAGCCTACTATAGGCAGGCGGCATTTATTAAAGCTCTTAGAATATGTAGAAACGTCCGATTTTAAACTCTTCATTCTTGAGACAAATGGAATTCTAATAGGCTGGGATAAAACCTACGCGAAAGAAATATCCAAGTTTTCCAAAGTACACGTCAGAGTTTCCATTAAAGCCGGTACTCCCGAAGGATTTACATGGAGGACTGGAGCTCTAGGCAAATTCTACGACTTTCCATTTAAGGCTCTAAAACACCTTCTCGACTACGGTGTTAGCTGTCACGCAGCGGCTATGACAGATCCCAGGATAATGTCTAGAGAGGAGAGAGCTAAAATTTTAGAAGAGCTCGCCGAAATAGACAAAACATTGGCAGCTGGCTTAGAAGAGGAGGTAATCGATCCTTATAAAACTACTATATTTAGGTTGAAAAAAGCTGGCATGAAACTTTAAAATATATACTTAGTTAGTTTCTCCTGTACTAACTCGTCTTTCAGCAGTTTACTACTCTCAATCCAGAACTTTAAGTTTATTTTAAGTCTTTTCGAGATATACTCCATTACTTCTTTTAATGTATTAAATTTACGAGGTGGATTTCTAAGGGCGTTTCGTACGTTTTCTCTGACTTGCCAGACGCCTAGCGGTAAGAGATAAGATGGATAAGATTCTCTAAGTATCAAGACCGAGGCTTGCCTCCCCTCCTTCGCCAGATACTCTGTCACCGCGAGTCTAGCGGCGTAATAGCACCCGCCTATAGACGCGTAGCTGGTCCTGCCGTAGTACGGCTCCCAATCTCCACATAGAGCTATATTTCTCTTATCTGGGTTCCACGCCGTGCCCGGGAACCAAGCTTCTATAAGCTCGTAGCTCCAGGGATAGGGGAACATTAACACTATAAACCGGTTACCTAATTCTGTTGATTCGTAAACTCTATACTCGTTTATCACAGGGCTGCGCTTTACGATCTCATCTCTGAGAGTTTTAGAAATGATGCTATCGACAGCTGTTATACTCCACCTAGTAGGCACAAGCCTTCTTCTATTCTTTAAGCCGAAAAGACCCATACTAAAAGCTTTTTGAATCTTAGAGACAGGAACCTTTCTCTCGTACAGCTCTAATACTGCCTCTCCAGCTTTTAAATCATAGTCATAGTATGCCTTCTCCAATCTCCTATCCGATTTAACTCCAGATACTTTAAGTTTCTCTAATGGAGCCGAAGGACCCATAGGTTGGACTGTGTCGTCGAGCAATACGGTTTTACCAGGCTTTCTCTTAAATACTGCCTCAGTCTCTACGGGAGTTCTAGAGAGCACAGCTTCTATAGTTTCATCGAAAATTTTACCGGCTTTCTCCAGTTTTTTCACGTTCACTTTAAACTTGCTCCTGACAAGTTTAAACCTGAAATTTACAATTTCCTCTATACTTCTGTGTAACCATAGTTCTGGTGTGTCGTAGATCGAAGTATCGCCTATCTCAGGCGGTATTAGAGGACCTGCGTAGACGTACGGATAGCCTATCCTGCCGACAAAAACTGCTGGAGGCGAAGATCCTACAAGTTCTAAACTGTTTATTATCTCTCTATTCCTGGCATAAGCGTAGAGTTTTAAGAGTACAGGACATTTAGGCTTTCCGCAGAGATACTTTGTTCCTCTACAATAGATACAGAGGCTTTTCTTAGAAATCTTTATTCTCAATTGACCGATGTCGAGTTCCGAAGCTATGCCTACATCTTCGATTATATGCGCTATCCAAGGAATTTTCTTTTTAACCTTCTTGACGAACTTTTTGTTTTTCATCAACCCTAATAAATAGAATTAGCTTTTGAATAAAAATGTAGATTAAAGGGTAGACCGATAGTATTTTGTTGATAATGAAAATTAAACTGGTAGATTGTAAAACCATCTTGAGTAGGAGTAGGATATACGGAGTAGATTACGCAGTAAATCCTTATTTGGGATGTATGCATGGTTGCCTATACTGCTACGCCCGTTTTATGTTAAAACATCTGCCTCAGGGCTTAGAATGGGGAGAATTCGTCTATGTTAAAATAAATGCACCGCTCATCTTAGTTAGGGAACTAAGAAAAAAGAAAAAAGGCTTGGTTTTACTCAGCAGCGTCACTGATCCATATCAACCAATTGAAAAACGCTACGAGTTGACTAGAAAATTACTGGAGATACTAGCTCGTAGAGATTTTCCATTAATTATTTTAACAAAATCCGATTTAATTGTTAGAGATCTGGATATTTTAAAAAAGTTTTCCGATGTTGAAGTGGGATTGACGATAGTGACTTTAGATGAAAACGTTAGAGAAGTTTTCGAGCCTAGAGCACCGCCTATTAAAAAACGTCTCGAAGCTCTTAGCGAGGTAAAGCAGGCGGGATTGAAGACGTACGCTTTTCTAGGCCCATTGCTGCCTTTCTTCAGCGAGGAAAGCTTAGAAGACCTATTTGAGAAATTTAAAGAGGTGGAAGTGGATAGGGTTATGGTAGATAAGCTTAATATAAAATCTGGAAACTGGCGTTATATTAAAAAAGGTTTAGAAGAGAATTATCCGAGTTTACTTGAGAAATTTAGAGAATACGCCTTCAATGAGGAATATTATTTAATGTTAAAACCTAGAATTATCCGTCTTGCGAAAAATTATTCAATTACAGTTGATTTCTGCTTTTAGGAGTTTGAGATGGAAGCATGGGATAAAGTCTTCAAGCAGGGAGAATTCTGTCTTCTAGACCCGAATCCGGAAGTAGTTAAGATTATTCCTATTTTACGGAAAAGAAAAGCTAGAAGAGTTCTAGACTTGGGGTGTGGTGCTGGGCGTCATTTAATACTATTAGCTAGAGAAGGATTCGAAGTCTACGGAGTAGATATCTCGGAAGTTGCTTTAAAAATAGCTGAAAACAGACTTGCAAGCTTAGGTTTAAAAACCGAGCTTAAAAGATGTAGCATCGAGAATATAGAGTATCCGAGCGAGTTTTTCGACGCCGTCATATGTATAAATGTTATCTATCATACTACGCGAAAAGGAGTTGCTAAAGCTTTGAGAGAGGTATACAGAGTTTTAAAGCCAGGTGGTTTAGCTTTGATAACTTTTATTTCTAAACGCAGCTGGAAATACGGGTTAGGAGAGGAAGTAGAGAAAGATACTTTTATACAGCGTGAAGGAAGCGAAGCCGGGATTATACATCACTACGTCGACAGAGAGGAACTCGAGGATCTTCTCAAAGATTTTAAAATTTTAAAAATAGAGTTGAAAGAAGATGTCGTAGAGGGTATAAGACGTAGCCACTGGACTGTGCTAGTTGAAAAACCTGAGTGAGTTAATCTTGAGAGCTTATCGAGTATTTTTGTTTAATTTCAATATCTTGAAACTCTCCTACCGTTTCCTTAGCATATAAGTACGTGCACCTGGCGTTTTCTCGTAAACAAAAAAGCCTCACCATAGCTCTCTGTTCTTTCACCAAATTTCTCAGCTAATATATGCATAGCTATAGAGGTCGCCGATTCAACTACCATCAGTATGAGGTGTCTTAACGTAAACCGCGATTTAAAATCTGTTACGAATTTTCTTCATCCTCTTCTAGGATTCTCTCAATATATCTTAAAGTTTCTTTCAACTCGTTTATTCTTCTTTTGATAAAATCAAGATCAATCAATATATCACTTACAGAAGATAATAATAGTATATTATCACTTTTACGCTGAATCATCTCATCGCTTAAAACGGTTTATTAATATATTTCCCGCGCTAGAATAGCTTGGAGATTTGAATGTCCGAGATTTCTTGTCTAATATTTGACGCTGGCGACCTGCTATACTACCGGAGGAGGAAATCGCATAACATACTGAGAGAAGTTGTGAGCCGTATCGCTAAACGAAACATAAAGTTTTCTGAAGAAGATCTACTGCTTTTCTACGAATTGAGAGAACTTTCATATAGAGGTATTATATCTCGGAAAAAGAGGATATTCCTCTTCCTTAAACATCTCGGCATAAGTGAGAAACATCTAGAGAAAATATTCAATATCTATGATAAAATACTGCAAGAATCGACTATATTCTATAAAAACGTCCCTGACACGCTGAGAGGCTTAAAGAGTAAAGGCTATAGGCTTGCCGTGCTCTCGGATTCGGATTACTCGGCTAAAGAAAAAATGATATGGTTTAGGAAAGCGGATATAGCGGAGCTTTTCGACGCAGTAATCTGTTCGTGCGATATAGGCTATTGTAAACCGGAGGAAAGGGCATATTTTGCTGTTCTCGAGAAGCTGGGGGCGGAGCCTGAAGAAGCGATATTTATCGGACATTCAGTCAAAGATTTACTGGGGGCTAGGAATATCGGTTTGAAAACAATAGCCTTGAGGTGTCTTATCAAAAGCCGTGAAATAGCCGACGTATATATTAAAGATTTTAAAGATCTCTTACAAATAGCGTAACTATTTGTTATTTATTTTTGTAGAATTGAAAGAAATACTGTTTTCAAATTGCGTATTTCATCTTTTTCTAATCTCAAATCTAATAACTCGAGCTCTAGCAACCTTGAGTTTAAGATTTTCATGGCTAGTTTCTTATTTCTATTTCGTATCTGGAAAATTTCTGCTAATTCGTCGAATAGTTTGTAGTCAAACTGTGAAAAACAAACAACAAATAATGAGTCTAGGATATCTTTGAGTCTTTTCTCGCTTTCTCTTGAATCCAGAATTCTTAGCTTGGTTATGAGAAGAGGTTCGGGCCTTATAACTCTATAATCCTTAAATTCAATCCATAATTCATTATCTAAACAGTACTTGATTACTGGATCGCTAAAGAACATTACTTCTTTGCTTACTTCGCTATCCAAGATTAAGTCTAGGTATAAGTAGAAAAGCCTATACATCGGATATCTCTTACTCTCTTCTACACTTAATGGTCTTCCTGTTTCTCTGTCAAAAATTTTGAAAAATCTAAAGTTTAGAGGCGTATACCCTATTCGAACCAATTTTTGAGTAATTTCACCAAGTTTAGATGCTCTAATTCCTAAATCAATATCCTTTGACCCTATATAATCCACCTTTTTCCATTCCTTAAATACGTCGTTAACTAGTATATGAGCCGCCCAACCACCTATTATTAAAGCATCTTCGCTCACTTCTTTCCAGACAAAATCTAATTCTTTCGCTGACATCTTTACGAGCTCTCTATACTCTTTTACCAGCATCTAACCACCTTTTAAATAGTTTTAATCCTAAATCGGCGTATGTGCCTAAAGCTATGATGTCAGCCGATAATTGAGGAATGCTAACTATCCTCCACCCCCTTAACATCCAAGATCCTTTGAAAATTGCTTTATCGTAAGGGTAGATTCGAATATATCCTAAACCAGGTCTACCGATGTTCAATATTTTCTCTTTAATGTTTAAGAAAGCTTCTTCATCTATGTAGACGATTAATGGTTTGCCTGAAGATTCTCCTTGAACTAGTAATTCTGCATATGGTCCTGAAATAGCATAATCTTTTAGAAGTTTTTTAAGTCTATCTGGTATTAGCAGATCTAAAATTATAGGATTTATCTTCTCAAAAATATATCTTTTAAATTCACCCCACTTTCGGATAAAAACATCGTAGTTGACGTATATTTTTCCAGAAATCCACACCGCATCCTCTTTCTCTAATTCTTTTAACACTCTATAGACGTATGATTTAGCAAGACCAGTCTCTTTTGAAAGCCTAGATATGGTTAGTCCTTCTTTAACACATAGAGTTCTGAAAATTCTCTCTTTTCTAATAGGAACTTTCACAATAGTAAGTTCTCTATGTTCTCTAATATACCTTTTGTTTAGAGAACATAGAGAACAAGAATCATCTATCAAAGAATTCGTCAAAGCATGGTAGCAAATAGAAATTTATGCTAGTAACTGGTTAAGTGGTGAGTAAGGGCTTAGAATTATATGAAGATAGATTTTCGGAAAAATTGTAATCAAAGAACCCGTTATCAAAGAGCTTATAAAATCAAAACTTTTGCAACGATTAAAGAAGGCAATGATGTGCGGTTTTTCTCTCTTCCTCGATCAAGATCATCCTTTCATGATTTATAACCCTTGGTTTAACCGGTTTGAGCACAGCGTCGGTGTCTATCTCCTATTGCGAAAGTATAGAGCTTCTCTTCAAGAACAGGTTGCCGGGCTGCTTCACGATATTTCTCATACGGTGTTTTCGCATATAATTGACTATGTTTTCGGGAGAGAAACTACGCATGATGATCACGAGAAGTTTTATAAAGAAATTCTTTCATCCAGTGAGATACTGGCTATACTAGATAAATACGGCTTAGATATAAATGCGATAGCTGATTTAGAGAAATTCAATCTGCTCGAAAAAGAGATGGAGACTTGAAGTAGATTCTATCCTTGACGAAATCTCCGATTCTATTTCGGAGATCAACAATTTTATCTCGTTGTTAACGTCGCTCGACTCCTACTCTATAGAAATTCCCAGTTCTCTAAGGGAAGTACGAAGTAGAGGATATGTCTTCCACGCGAGTCTGGAAGATCAAGCGAGAGAGCTCGTAGATTCTTGGATAAAGCTAAGACTTAGCTTCGCTTCCATCGCTAAGCGTTTGGAAGATGATTATATTCCTAGACTAAGACGGCTCAGAGACAAGTGCGAGCAATAAATGGATTTCAGCCCTATGTCTTCAAGCAGAATAGAACTGAGTAGAATAGAGGACTCCGTGAGAGATTTAAGACGCGTAGTCGAGAGCATGATCGATAAAGCCTCTTCTCAGGCGAGAGATATCGAGCGTAGGTTTTTCAGCATTAAAAGCCGTATAAACATGGCTTTATAGTGTACCTCACTACTCCTACAGGCGTCTTTCAAGCTATACGATGATGAAAACATGGTAAGCGCCTACTCCGTAAAGCTCATGGGCGAAGAGAAAGTTAAGGGGTATCTATATATAACCGATAAAAGACTGATCTTCGAGGCGGAGAAAGAAATAGTTCTTAAAAAAGTCCTATTTATCCCAACTAAGAAAAAGAAAGTTAGAGAAGTAGTCTACGATATCCCCATAGGCTTACGTCGCGCAAGTTTCATGTGGAAAAGTTGGGTTTTTCGAAAGAGGAGGAGTATATATAGATTTTTAACCTTCAGCTCCTGTTTAGCTAAAACTCTACTATATTTACTTAACATCTCGTAATCTTTATTAAGAAAAAAGGTTAAGCATCCATTGATAGCCGATGACGTATACTTATCGTGCCTCGGGTTTAGCCCCACACTATGGCAGGTATGTGGAAGCTCTTCTCAATAGATTTACCGAATCGGGACTTCAAATAGTTAAACGATCTCTAGGACCAGGCAGGGCTGAAATCAAGGTTAAGTATGAAAACGAGGTCGGCTTTATAACCGTTCAACCGCAGGGCGATGATATAGTAGTCTCATTTAACGTTAGAGAAACCCTAGAGAAGAAGGGCTTAGAAATAGCCCGCACCGGGATCAGATTTCTCGGAACTATAATAACTGGGGGCAGTCCCGTCGACGCTACTATCTATACTATAGAAGATAGTTTTAACGCGGCGCTTTCAGGAGATCGAGGATATTTAGCTTCAGCTATTGCTAACTCGGTTAGAGATGTAGCTGAAGATCTAAAGTATAAAATAGAAGAAGAGTCTAGAGAGTTAGGATATAAGAAAGAAGAATTTGAAGATAGGTTGACGTCTATTAAATCAAGATTACTTACTATAAGTGAAGAAATAGAATTTGCAAAGGAGGAAGGTAGAGATGTTTCTAGGATAGAGAGACGCTATCGAAGAGCTGAAGAATTGTGTGAAGAAGCAGTTAAAGACGCTAACTCTGGGAAATACGTTGATGCATTAGCTAAGCTTGAAGCTGCATCACGCCTATTAGATAAGGCGGAAGAACTGTTATCAAGCATTTATTAATATATCGTTCATTTTTAAAATTTAAACAATTCTTTTTTTCTAAAATGCTTTATATAATAGAATTTAAAGAACAATTGGATAGAATAATTTTTTAAGAGAAAGCGTGTATTAGGGGTATAAAATCCGGAGTCTAGAGTATGAGGAAAATCCTGTACATTGCAATCTTAATCTTTTTCTTAGTAACTGTAATTGTTTTAGGCTATGTTTATAGAAGAAGCATATACTCTGTAAGGAATAGAATCCCATCGATAATTGTTGACGAGGCTATACAAGCTTCTGCAGCTATGATGGTTAACGCACCTATAATCTTAGCGATTTACCGTAGACAAGGCATATCACTTAAAATTCTGCTTCCAGGATTAGCCAGCGTTTTTATAGATCTAGACCATATACTTCAAGCGGGTACCTTAGATCCTTATTTAATACTTTTAGAAATGCATCGCTTCCCCACGCATAGTCTCACTTTTGCTGCACTGCTTGGATTTATACTATTTATTATATTTAGAGATATTGAAATTTCATGGATGGTTTCTTCTGGGCTTGCAGCTCATCTTCTTTTCGATGCTGCTTCAGGAGGAGAAATTAAAATTCTCTATCCATTTCTAACTATCGACGCCAACGATCCCTCTCAGAGGCTTCCCCTTTACGCTTTACTTCTAGTATACGCATTCATATTAGCCATTTCATCTATTATAGTTTTAAGGGGGAAACTGATGTCAAAATCTGAACATCAGTTGGAAAAACCCGTTTCAAAAGAAAAGAAAACTGGTTATAGAAAATATATCTCGAAAGAGGGAATGGCCGCGATTCTAATACCGCTCTTTGTAAGACTTTTAATGGAGATTTCGACGCCCTATCCCGTAGGTTTTGAAACGACGATATATGCTGCTATGATAAAAGCTGGAGCTTTGCTGGAA
>QMRG01000036.1 GCA_003649235.1 Thermoprotei archaeon
CTGTCGTATCTGGATCTAAGAGGACCGAGTATTTCCACGAGGGCATTCGCACACCTTTTCCTCGAGAGTGGCTACCCTAATAGCAACGCTCCCCTTTATAAGTTTTTCAGCATGAAAAGAATAGACCTAATTTTTATTTCTAAGTTTACTATCTACATACTGTGGCCAGCATAAAAGCCTTTGTCAAGCTTTCAAGGCTTGAACATGGATTAATGGTGGCTCTCGCAATTTTTACAGGAGCTTTTGTAAGCGAAAATTCAGCTATACTTCAGGATAAGTTTATAAATATAGCTCTTGGCATGCTCTCGGGAATCCTAGTCGAAATGGGGACATTTGTCTTCAACGACTATTTTAATATCGAAGAAGATCGAATAAATGCGCCGCATAGGCCCTTAGTTACCGGTGAGATAGGCTTGGGAGAGGCTTTTTACTTTGGGTCTTTTACTCTCTTTATAGGAGTATTATTAAACATATTTATAAATTTCTTCGTTTTCGCCCTTATAGCTTTTACAGCGTTTATAGGTATGCTCTACAATGTCTATTTTAAGAAAAGCGGCATTCTCGGCAATTTCCTAGTCGCTTACTCCACAGCACTCCCATTTATCTATGGAGCGCTCATACTTGATCCTCATCCCTACGTTCCTATGAGCGTTATCCTATTCTCGGCGATAGCTTTCTTTGCTGCCTTAGGCAGGGAAATCGTAAAGGGTATAGTAGATATTAAAGGTGATAGAAAAGCTGGAGTGAGAACTCTAGCTATAATATTCGGTTTAAGCAAAGCCGCTTTAATGACTGCTGTCTTATTTTTCATAGCCGTTCTCTTAAGCTTCTTACTGTTATTTCTCGTTAGAAATCTATGGTTGTTCACAGCATTTATAGTGCCCACTGATCTGATATTCCTCTACTCTGCCTATAGCATAGTGAAAAAACCATCTATAGAAAACGCCGAATCTGTAAGAAGGAAAACCTTAGTGGGAATGTCTCTGGGAATTATAGGCTTTCTTTTAGGCTTTCTATAACTACTCCTTACCTCTCTTTAGTAAAACCCCAATCCAAGGATTATCTCTTAAAAAACTAGGCTCTGTATTTTCTCTAATTTTAATATTTTTCATGGCTCCGTTATTTATAGCATTGTCTTGATTAGAATCTGGCGAACTCGAAACGGCAAGCTTTATCATCCATTCAAGCATGTAATCCAAGGCGGCATAATCGTAGATATCTATTCTCATCTCCCCTATCTTAAGGGATACGAGTTTCTTCTTTTTCAAGGATATCGTATAGAAGTAGGGAAGGAGATAAATTAACTATTCGTGCATGTGCACAGATGTACACGTGCGGCTACTTCAACGCTACAAACATGCTAGACCTCGTAGCTTTTAGACCAGGAGCTCCATGCTGTACTCGGACAGTGGTCGGCGCAAACTCGCCTAGGTAGTGTCCTATCATCTCTGGCCTGATCTCTACTGGTACGAACTGCTTGCCGTTGTATACGTGTATGGTTAGTCCCACCATCTCCGGTAGAATGATCATATCTCTAGCATGTGTTTTGATCATAGGTTGGCGTTTACCGCTTTCTATGAGTTTCTTAGCTTTTCTAACTTTAGCTAATAACTTCATTTGAGCAGGAGTGAGTCCTCTTAGTAGACTTCTCCTCTGTCTCGATGGTAGTAGCTGTATGAACTGGTCCATAGGCATTTCCAATAGTTCTTCCAATGTATATCCTCTATACGTAAACTCTCTCGACATCTAAACACCTGAAACCTAACATCGTTATACAAATTTAAGATTTTCGCTATCTATCTTTGAGGTGCCTAATACCGCTTTAACTAATGTTTGAATAGAAGTCCGCGGTTTAGAGCATTAAAATGAAGAAATATCGAATAAAGGAAAGCTATCGACGATATTAAGATCTAACATCTATAAGAGAAGAATAATTATTATCGCTTTCTTCCTTTTCTTCGGCCAGTCTGGCGAGGGGCTATGTGTCCTACTTTCCGACCAGGCGGTGCGGTTCTAGGAGCCGGTCTAAGACCCTTAGGATGCGAACCGCCTCCAGCTGGATGAGCATATGGAGACATTGCTTTACCTCTTACTGTAGGATATTTAAATGATTTCGACTTAGAGATATGATATACTTTTCCTGCTTTCAGAAGCGGTTTTTCTATTCTTCCTCCAGCTGCGACTATTCCTATGGTAGCTCTAGCCTTCGAATCTATCTTTTTAACCTTTTTAGAAGGTAGTTGGATTATCGTTTTATCGTCTACATGAGCGAGTACTATAGCATAAGTTCCGCTGGATCTAGCGAACTTGCCTCCGTCACCCGGTCTTAATTCGACATTGCATACCTGTGATCCTTCCGGTATTTTGCCTACTGGGAGAATATTCCCTAGATTCGGAGGCGCGTTTTCACCATAAAATACCTCCTGCCCCACTGCCATACCTTCTGGAGCGACCATTAACATTTCAATTCCATCTTCGAATTTTATCCTAGCTACAGGGGCTCCTCTCCCTGGATCATGTAATAGCTCTACAACTTTTCCTCTTATCACCTTAGAGCTAAACTCTTTAGGATCGTATTTACGATAGGCCACTCTCCCTATCTTCTTCCAACCCGGGTGTCTAAATACTGAGCCTCCTCTTCCCCTTCTCTGAACCAGTAATCTTTTACCCATGTTCTCACCTTATGGAATGCCTATCTTTGCTGCAATATCTTCAGCATCATACTCTGGGGCTAGCTTTACGTATGCCTTTTTTTCTCCGCGAGGTGTTATAAGCGTATTAACTTTCACCACTTTCACGCCGTAGAGCTTCTCTATAGCCTCCTTTATATCTCTTTTCGTGGCCTGTCTATCTACTATAAAGGTCAGAACGTTATTCTTAAGCCTTAATTGATGGGCTTTTTCTGTAGATACAAGCCTTATTATAATCTTGAAGGGATCCATATTTTCACCTCAGCTTTTCCCTCAAATATTCCAATGCTGATACGGTCCATAGCGTGAATCTGCCAGGCTCGCCTCCAGGAGCTAAGAGCTCGACATTTAACTTATCTACAGGGACCACGTCCACGCCGGGCAGGTTTCTAGCCGCTTTCAATACTGGGCCTCTATTGCCTATAACTATCAGCAGGCTTTTAGGCTTTTTATACCGTCTACCCCGCATTTTCCCTTTACCTGCTCTAATCCTAATACCGCTTTTAGCCCTTAGAACATCGGCCCATGCACCTACTTTAATCAGAAATTCTTTAACTTCAGATGTCTTTCCTATTTTTTCAAGATCATCAGTAACTACTAGCGGAAAACATTCTACTTCATCTATTAAATGTCCTCTTTTCTTTACAAAGAATCTATATGCTGTCGCCGCTATCGCTGATTTGAGAGCCAACCGTTTTTCCTTTTTGTTTATACGTTCTTTAATTTTTTTCTCAGTAGTAGGCGGATGAGCTTTCCTACCCCCTACCGTCATTGGAGCGAACGCGGCTCTCCTAGACCCTTTTATCCTAGGAACTCTCGCAATTCCATAGCCTACTCCCCAGCTTTCAGCTGTGGTTCTCTTCCCGGCCATGGGGTCTCTCCCTTGAGGTTGTAGTTTAGAGGTTCTAATAGCTAGAAAGGCGCGTCGTATTAGGTCAGGACGTACTGGAGTTTTGAATACATCCGGTAGTTCTATCTCTTTTACTGTTTCACCTTCAAGGTTTACTACTGGCACTTTCGTGCTTTCTATTTGAATTTGATCAGACGCCATGTTTTCTCACCTCTATGGGTTGAGTACTTGCATATACTATGTTTACCTTGACTTCTTCCGGAGTTTTAGGCCGTATTGGAAAGCGCATTTTCACAAGTCTTTTGGGAGGACCTGGTATACTGCCCTCAACCAACACGTATTCGCTTCTTATAAGGCCGTAATGTGGCCAACCTCCAGGCGGATTGACTTTAAAGTCGCCATCAGTGACTTTTCCTATTTTAAGTATCAACTTATTATACTCTGTTCTCTGATGGAACCCTGTCTGGCCTGCTCTAGGAGTAGTAAACATAATAGCCGGCTTGGTAGGCCCTACGCTTCCTATTCTTCTATGTCCTTTCCTATGCTTATGCCATCTAGGAAGTATTTTTACGTTAAAGCGTTTTACAACGCCTTGAAGACCTTTACCTTTAGTTATGGAGATGACGTCTATGTATTGGCCGGCTTTAAAGACCTCTTCTATAGATATTTCTTCCCCGAGTTTTTCTACGGCGTATTTTATAGCCTCTTCTAATTTTCCTCCTACTGGAATTTCGAATATTTCCGGCTTTTTCTTATGAATTCCGGCTTTTCTCGGTTGCGTGGCAACTATTAATCTAACTTCTCTAATTTCATTCTTAATTTCTTCCACTTTCTTTTCTATTTCTGACTTGTCAGGTATTTTTTCAGGATCCGGGAGAGTAAGTACTTTCCCTAAATCGTTTAAATATTTTTTAGCGTAGTCATCTTTACCTTCCTTTGAAGCAGAGAAAGTTTCTTTATCCCATATCTCTGTCAAAGTTTTAGCACCATACGGCGTATCTGTATAGAATCTGATACCTATCACTCTTAAGGGCGGAGTTTCTATAACAGTTGCCGCCTTCATCACTTCTTGGCCGTAAAAGGGACTATTAGGATTTGTCTCCATCCTTACAACGTGAAGCATTCCTACTTTATAGCCCGCAAAGCCTAAAAGCTTAGCCTCATCTATTCTAGCCCAATGTCTTACTCTGGCAACGATACTTCTAGCTCTTTTCCTCGGGTATACTCCCATTGAGCCTCTTCGCGGTCTATGGCCTTTTCCCATTTTCCTTACACCTTTCGATGAGCTAGCTAACGCTCATAGAGGTTTTAAACTACAGGTTTTTAAGTATTTCCTTCGCCGAAACTAGTAGTTAATTTAAAAAATTAATTATGGAAAGGGAAGCCATTACGGCTTCTTCTGTTCTCACAGTAGCAGTACCTTGCTCTGGAATGAAATTGACTACAAAATCAACCAAATCTTCCAGTTTCACGCCTATTTTTTTCGAAATCTCAAATAATCCCTCCTTTTGACTTCCAAATAACACGAGCATTTTCTCCGATTTTTTAATTCTCTTAGAGAACTCCGTTACTATACTATTTATCAACGTACCCCATCGAGAAGTCGCCACTATAAAATCTGCACTAGCTTTTTCGATAGCTGCTAGTAAATCGTTGGCTAGGACGACTTCGTAGCCCCAGTAAAGATTTATCTCACTTTTTTCGGCTATCTTTGTTTTTAAAATATTTCCTTCAGAATCATAGAATATTTTTACCGGAATTCTTTCTCCTATTTTTAAAGCTTTCTTGACGACTATCTCTACCTCTTCCTCTAAGCCAATGTCAACTAGTATGCGATCTCCATGCCTAGCCGTTATAACTCCTTCTCTGTATCGTGTCTTTTCATTCTTTAAAGGATGATGAGGTGTTCTAAGAGGAGGGAGAAGTCCTACATATCTAAGTACAGGATCTTTTTTGAAAATCCGTTTTCTCAGATATTGAGGACATTCTAAATATTCTAGTATCTTCTTTAGGATTCGAGCGTTTTCTTTTTCTCTCTTGCTCTTCTCTACTCCATAAAGTATGACTTTTTCTACTCTAAATATGGCCAGAGTTCTAGCTACGAAGCCTATTCTTACACTTTTCTCTAGAAGAGAGGCGTCTATGAAAAGATTTGATGGTATAGCCACTATGCGTATAGGACTAGGTCTTTTCGGCAGCATTAAACCGCTAGTTTAGCTATTTCTTCTTTTTGCTTTTCTTTCTGCTTTCCTCATGCTTCTTCTCTTTTTCCGTAAAGAAAATGGATGTCCTCTGCCTACCACCCATAGTTCTCACCTCCTTATACGCCAAAAAGCTATTTTTCCACGTTTAATCTCCTCTACTAAACCTTCCTTAAGCAGAAGTCTAAGTATATAAAATACTTGTGAATGTGAGAGCTCGAGCTCGTTAACTATAGCAGTAGTGGTGGTTTCTCCTCTTTCCTTAATGAATTCGTATATTTTCTTTTTCCTTTCTAATATACGGCTTGTGGGGCTTCTAGGCATAAAATCACCAGTAGGTTGATAATAAGAGAAAGTGAAATAAATAATTTATTTATCTTAAATTATTCGAGGACTTTAGCTAGTATCGGGTACATTTCGAGGGCTTGCTCCCTAGCTAATATTTGTTGATACTGTACCAATATACCAACCATTAAGAGTATTCCTATACCAGAGCCTAACACGCCGAGTAAGTCGCTCACTACAGCGATTACGCCTATTAATAAGCCGCTCAGAATAGTCAAGGGCCATACATACCTAGAGAATAGAGAGGTTAATACTCTAGTGGATTTTCTAAAGCCTGGTATTTGAAGTCCTGCTTCTACAAGTTGTTGGGCTTGAGTCCTTGGATCCATTCCAGATGTTTCTACCCATGCTATGGCGAAGAGTACTGAAAAACCTATGAACATTAATGAGTATATGGCTACATGAACGGGGTCTTCAAATATAGCCCATAGTGACCTAGGCGGGCTTATATAGTAGATTAGCGAACCAGGCAGTGGTACCAGATTGCCTCTCTCTGTTTTATTATACATAGCTATGATGTTAAACCACATATTATCATTATTAGGGTTAAACCTAGGCCAGAGGGCTTGAGCAAAGATGTGTATATCTGCATAGAGTGCTGAAACCAATATAACTGGTAGATTTGATACATAGAGGAATTTTAACGGTATTTTCGATCTCATACCTCCGTATCTTGATATTGAAATAGGAATTTCTATCCTCATGCTCTCTATGTAAGCTAAGAGTAGAATGAAGAATATCATAGTAATCAATCCTAAAAGATCTGGAAATCCGGTTTTCCTGGCTACTACTTGGCTTATGAGAGTCCAGTTTCCGGTAGATACTCCGGTGCTAAGAGCGTAGATAATCGACGAGATTACGCCGTAGTACAGTCCATCCTCGAGAGGGCCTATGGGTGAGAAGAGTTCCCAGAATATTTGTTGAGCAACGCCGGCGGCTATAAATAGACTTATGCCGCTGCCCACTCCCCATCCTTTTTGGAGCAGCTCATCCATTAACAGTATTATTATACTGGCTATGAATAACTGAGCGAATACTATAGCGGCTTTTTCGAACGTTAACGGACCATAGGCGCCGCCGACTATATAAGCTAGGGCTTCAATAGCCGCGAAGGCCATGGCTAGCAGCTTCTCTACTCCAGAGAAGAGTTTCCTACCTTCAGGAGTAGTCAAATCAATGTCTACGATTTTGCTACCCACTAATAGTTGCCATATAAGCCCGGCGGTTACTATCGGCCCTATTCCCAGCTCGAGTAGCGTACCTCTTCGCGACGCCATTATTATCTGGAAGAAAAGCAGTTGCTGGTATTGAGCTTGAGCCCATGGAATCCCGTAGAGAGGTACTTGTGACATTGCGAAATATATCAATAGGACAGCGCCTGTCCAAAAAAGTCTCTCTTTCAAGCTTAATTTGTATGCTGGCTTTTTTACCTCTGGCAAGAATCGAAAAATTGGTTGAAGAGCTTCATAAGTACCCATTCTCTCACCCTCTTAAAACTTCAACTTTCCCCCCAGCTCCTTCTATTTTCTCGATAGCGGTCTTAGTTGCATATAGAGTCTTTACAAGAAGTGCTTGAGTTACATGTCCTCTACCCAACAACTTAGTATAACCGATTTTTACGAGATCTACCAGCATTTTTCCTTCAACTTCTTCAATTAAACCTTTCTTCTTCAACTCGGGTATCAACTCGTCAAGCTCGCCTACATTTATCCATCTATGGTCGGGAATAATTTCTGGCGGTCTTGTAAAACCATGCTTCCCGAATAGATCTGGCGCATATTTTACGGTCCAGGTCCATTTATGCTTATGGTAGCCTACTCGTCCCCGTCCGGCTTTCCGCCCCCGTCGTCTGTGCTGACCCACTCTACCCCATCCATAGGTTCTAGAGCCTCGGTAGTATTTCCTTTTCTTTTCCCTCCTAACGACCATTAGCGCCACCTACTCAAGCACTAGATGGCTAAAAACCAATATATATTTGTTCTTAAGCGTTTCAAATCGCCTTATAGTGTTTCAACCTTTCATCCGAAAAACTTAAAATATGATATGTGTAGAATGGTTAGGCGTACGGTGATATAATGGCGGTGCTAGACTACTGGAAGCCTAGAACTAGACTCGGAATGCTGGTAAAAGAGGGTAAAATAGTATCGATAGACCAGATATTCGAGATGAACTTACCTATAAAAGAAGTCGAGATAGTAGATGCTCTACTTCCTGATTTAAAACATGAAGTAATAAACGTGAATCTTGTCCAGCGGCAAACAGACGCGGGAGAGATTAGCAGGTTCCAAGTAACAGTAGCTGTAGGGAATGAAGATGGCTATGTCGGAATAGGTATGGGAAAAGCTAAACAGATAAGAGAAGCTATAGAAAAGGCTATCAAAGATGCTAAAATGAATATCATCCCTGTCAGAAGAGGTTGTGGTAGCTGGGAATGTCTCTGCGGAGAACCTCATAGTATTCCTTTCAACGTAAGAGGAAAAAGTGGAAGTGTTGAATTACTGCTTATGCCAGCGCCAAAAGGTGTTGGCTTAGTAGCAGGCGATGTGGCAAAAGTGGTCTTACGCCTAGCTGGTATAAAGGATGTATGGACGAGAAGCAGAGGGGAAACTAGGACGGCTCATAATATGGCGAAAGCGGTTTATAATGCCTTGAAGCTTACGTACGCATTTAAAGTTCCTTCTGAATGGTAAAAACAAAGTGATTAAAATGGCTCTGATGTTGGTTATCAGGCTTAAGGGAGAATCTGGCAGGAAGCCTGAAGAACGGAAGACTCTGGAATTATTAAGACTCCACAAGAAATTTCATGCTGTATTAGTGAAAGATACGCCAGCTTATAGGGGGATGCTCAAGGTACTAAATAATGTAGCTACATGGGGAGAGATAAGTAAGGAGACTTTAGCAAAGCTCATTGAAAAGCGAGGACGATTAGTGGGGAATAAGAGAGTAACAATTGAATACCTTAAAGAAATAGGATATGATAATTTCGAAGAATTAGCTAAAGACTTGATAGAAGAAAAGAAGGATATTACAGAAATCCCTGGTTTAAAACCCGTTTTCAGACTTAGACCTCCGAAAGGAGGATTTAAAGGCACTATAAAGAAACACTATAGAGAGGGCGGCGAGACAGGATATAGGGGAGAAGCTATAAATGAACTTGTTTTAAAAATGATTTAAGAAGAAAAACGCTTGATAATGCTCTCTTTTACATTCTCAAAATGTTCCGGAATGCTCTCTGGAGGCAGCTTTCTTTTGAGGTAAGAAGAAAACTGTCTCTGGTATTGTTCCGGGTTTTCCTCTTTTAAAATCTTAGCATATTCTGCTATGTGTTCTCCTTTTATTCTATTCTCGGAGGGTAGCATATCTTCTCCTACTGGAATTTTAAGTCCAGCATCTATAGCGCCTTTTACAACTGCATAGACTACATTGCCCTTTGTAGATCTATGTAATCCTATGTCTAAAATAGCTTCTCTAATGTCTCTTTTAAGAGCCTTATAGCCTATGATTAAACCTAGTAAATAGGCGGCGGGAGTATTACATGTGTATCCTTTCCAACCATAATCTCTAACCAATTCTCTAGAATGAGTTGATACTAGAATGAGATCTCCTTGAGGCTCTGCTTCTGCTATTTGAGCGGTTATATGTCTATTACTTTTCCTCACTATCAATCTAGGCTTTCCTGAGATTACCAAGGCTTTTCTCTTGCGATAGTTTGTAAGCCCTTTTCTCCTACGTTTAAACGGTACTTTATATCTTGCACCACGTGCCAAGTTATAATCGCCTCTTTCTAATCAATTTATGTTCTCTAATATACAATTTTAGGTGAGCTATACTTCTAAAAAATCCTCCTTTAGACAGTCTATATAAATGCCGGTAAGTTTTCTTGTCTATGAGCTTTTTCTCTCTTAAATTTTTAAGAAATTTTCTTTGAGCTCTTATCTTAGAAATCCATAGATCCTTCTCATCGTATCTCGGTCCTTTTCTCTTGCCATGACCTCTTCTCCTACCTTTCTTCTTTTTCTCTTTTTTTATTCTTATTCGTCCTCTAGATGGTGTACTAGGAGGTAGTTTCCTTATCACACCGTCATGTATAAGCTTTTTCACCTGTTCTCTAGAAACTATATCATATAACTCGCCAGCTCTTTCCGGGTCTATCCATATTCTGCTTTCTCCTACTTTGAGTATTTCCGCGGCCATTCTCTTTATGGTCTTCATGGTCATGTTCGCCACCTCATGCATTTAGAACTTTTAACCCTAATTCTTTAGCTCTTTTAAGTATTTCTGCCTCTTTTCTCTTGCCGACAGTGGATGCTATCCTAACTACGTGAATTTCAGGATCAAGAGCTTCCAGTTCTTCCGGATTGTGTACAAGAGCTTCTATACGTCCACAAGGATGAAAACCTCTCACAAGTTTAGGTTTTCGATAGCCTATTTTTACTCTAGCTGGAAATCCTTTTTTCTCCCATTTTATTTTATTGTCTAAGGTTCTAGGATGTCTCCATCCTTCTCTTAAACGAGGTAGTCTCCACGAATTCATGCGCACGAACTTGGGTTTCTTCTTTAACAGTTCTCGCACTTTGAGTAATCGTTTAATTTCCCTTTCAGAAGGTTTAATAGACATAGGCTACCAATACACCCCCGATTCCCGCCTCTTTTGCCTCTATATGACTCATAACTCCTTTAGGCGTGGAGACTATCAGTATTCCTATATCTCTTGATGGCAGAAACTTTTTTTCCCATTCTACGAATTCATCTTTTTTAACAGGAAACCTAGGTTTTATAACTCCACATTTATTGATCCGTCCTAGTAGCTGAATCCTGAACTTGCCCGCTCGACCATCATCGATGTATTCGAATTCGCCTATGTAACCATACTTCTGCATGACTCGAAGTACACGGGCTATAAACTTAGATGCTGGATATATTACACATTCCTTTTTCCCTCTCATTTCATTGTTCATTATAGTCGATAGAGCATTTGCCAAGTTATCTCTAACTACCATACTCTCCCCGTAGCCTCTATATGATCTCTCTTCTTTACCGTCAGGATAAACTAATTATAAATCTTTCGTTTTAACCAGAATGGTGAATAAGGAGAATTAAAAAGCAGAGGCCTAATTATACTTCCTAAACCCTATGATTTCTGCCACTTCTCTGAAACATCTTCTACATAGATTTAAATTATATATTCTTATTAGAGCTTCATGGGTTCCACATCTAATGCATCTTCTCGCGCCTTTCCCATATTTTCTTTCTTTAGGAGGTTTTATCTTACCCATTTCACCATCTCCTCTTTCTTTTTTCTATAACTTTAGCACCTAAAACCTTAGTAATAAATTCTATTGCCTCCTGTTTAGTTACTCTATGCCTTTTCGGAATTTTAGATCTAGCTCTTCGCCGTCGAGCTACTCGGTAACCCGGTCTTTCAAGAGCAACTATGACGTCAAATCCGAATATCCCTACAGATGGATCATATTTTACCCCTGGCAGGTAAATGTGTTCTTTTACTCCAAAAGCGAAGTTGCCGTATTTATCGATGCTTGATTCAAGTATTTCATTATCGACGGCTTCCAAGGCTTTTTTCAGAAATTCAAATGCTTTCCTACCGCGGAGAGTGACCATACAGGCTATGTTTTCTCCTTTCTTGATACCAAATTCTTTTATAGTCCTTTTAGCCTTTCTCAAGCTCGGTTTTTGACCAGTTAATTGCTCCAGAACTTTTACAGCATTAGCTAATCTCTCTCCCGATTCTCCCACGGCCATGTTAACTACTACTTTGCCCAGAATGACTTTTCTCATAGGATGACCTGTTTCAAGATACATTTTTTCCTCAGACATCTCTACCACTCCGGAAGGCTTATCAATGGTTTATCTTTACCAATAGCGAATACATAGTCGAGTATAGTTGCTTTTTTACCTCCATTCTTATCAGCGACAATTACAGCAGCTTTTCTTCTTTTAAATACTTGCTTAATCTCTTCTACTCTACCGATGGTTCCTACGTGAGTCCCATCTATAATATATACAAGTACGCCTTTTTCTAACTTCACGTGGTCGAGTATTTCCTGTCTAGGTACTGCTAGTTTTACAGTATCTAAGGTTTTGTAGACATCTTCTACGGGATCCATAGGATTAGCTAAGCGTATTAGATAATTTCGTCCATCGTGAAAGTTTAACTGTAAATGCCCACCCTTAACCATGGTTTTATTCTCTATTCTACATAGTTTGAACTCAGCTTCTTTCTCGTCTATTGGATGAAGCCAAAGGAACTTTTGGGGATGAGGCATAACTCTAAAATATTCTTTCGTCGGCTTGATATGAACAACGTCCATTAGTCCAACCGGGTATTTATAATCTTTGACGATTTTGCCATCGATTTCTACCTTTCCTTCACTAAGCACTCTTCTAGCCTCTCTCATAGATGAAGTATAGCCTAAAATATCCCTAATTATAATGCCTAGAGGTATGCATCTGCGTAAGGGATGAGGTCCAGGACTCGGCTTTATAGTCCACCTAAATTCTTTCCTTAATATAGGCCAGTACCAAGGGGCTCTAGCCCTAGGTAAATGCCTCAAACTGCCTCTGATATCTTTCACTTTACTCGCCCTCCTTTACGTCTTACGATCTCTTTCCTCTTTTCATCTGAAAGATCTAGTTTAGTAATCATAACTTTAGATGCGTGAATAGGAACAAATATTTCAGTACCATCAACTTTTCTCCTTGTAACTCCTTCAACATATATCCTTGCCTTTTTAACGCTAATTCTAACTACTTTACCTTCATGACCTGCAAATTCTCCTCTCATGATGAGTACAGTATCTCCCTTTCTTACAGGCAAGTGTTTAATGCCAATTTCTTTTCTTAAGGTCGGGGCTAAAGGAGCTGTTAAAAATTTACGCCTAATATGAAGTGGAGCATTAAACATTCGTTTTCGCACTTTCCTAGGTTGTGACGCCACTTGACCCATATTTTACACTCCCTCACAACATAAAAAACCTTCAATATAAACATTACTTATTTAGTAAGAGGCGATAATTAGATTCTCACTAGGATTATCAAAGAAGTATAGATTTTATTCGACGTGGAACTTTAATCATTCTCCAATATTTTATTTAATGTTATGAAATTTCATATAGTCGTACCTATTAAATATGTACCCGATATAGAAAAAGTAAAGTTCGATATTGAAACCCGAAGAATTGATAGAAGTTCTGCGCCTGGAGAAACCAATCCATTTGATCTAAATGCTTTAGAAACGGCGGTTCAAATAAAGGAAAAGTTGGGTGGTTTTGTTACTGCTATAAGTATGGGGCTTCCTCAAGCTGAACTTTGCTTGAGAGATGCTTTATCTCGAGGAGCCGACAAAGCGATACTGTTATCGGATGTCAAGTTTGCCGGAGCCGATACTCTGGCTACTTCATATACTTTGGCTTGTGC
>QMRG01000037.1 GCA_003649235.1 Thermoprotei archaeon
AACATATCGTGGTCATTATTGAAGAAGACATAGATCTTGGAAGGATTAACGGTTAGTAAACGAGCCACTATATCTCTAAGCTCTTTAAGGATGTAATTATGCGAGTACCAGTAGGTTCTGCCATGGAGTCTAAGATAAACTATTCCATTTGAGGAATAGATAGCATTGCACATCATGGGAGAATCGACTGAGACGAATACTGCGCCCCATTTAGAGATTAGATTTACGAGATCTAGGTTAAACCAGGAGACATCTCTAAATTCCATCGCTATTCTATCATTATCAACGTTCTCTAGGAAATACTTTATTCTCTTTAGGAATATTTTTGTCGGTTTTACGCTAGGAGGAAATTGAAATAAAAAGAAATCTATCAGCTCGCTCATTGGTTTGAATAAATTGCGAAATCTAGCCCATGTTTCAAAGGACTTGGCGGATAGCTTCCTATAATGTGTTATCGATCTATGAACCTTTATACTCCACCTAAGTTTAGATCCTATCTTTCTCCATTTAGAAATCTGCGATAAGCGAGGAAAACTGTAGAAGCTCATGTTAAGCTCTATTGCGTTTAAGCTTGAATTCCGTACATACCATTCTAAGCCATCTGGATTCCAGTCATACATCCAACCCGAAGTACCAACGTAGACTTCCATCATTTTATTATATTTCTTAAACGATAGAAATAAAGGTGGTTAATTTTGTTCGGATGGAATGGACAGCTACTTAGGATCGATCTTTCTAAGGAGAAAATTACCATTCAAAAATATGAAGAACATCTTGCCATAAAGTATATAGGAGGAAGGGGATTTGCAGCTAAAATATTATGGCATGAAATACCTGCAGGCGCAGATCCTTTATCTCCTCAGAACGTCTTAATATTCGCTGCTGGTCCTCTAACAGGGATTCCGGGTCCTAGTACTGGAAAATTAGTTGTAGCTGCTAAGAGTCCCTTAACCGGTGGTTATGGGGATGGTAATGTAGGTTCGCTTGCCGCCGTGCATTTGAGAAAAGCAGGTTATGATGCAATAGTGGTTTCAGGCGCTTCGAATAGACCTATTTATTTATACATTGAGAATGAAAAAGCCGAAATATTAAGCGCTGATGACTTATGGGGATTAGATACTTTTACGGTTGAGAGAAGACTACGGGAGAGACATGGAGAAAACCTTGGTGTTTTATGTATAGGGCCTGCAGGAGAGAATTTGGTTAGATTCGCTACTGTAATCTCGCAAGAAGGAAGAAGCGGTGGTCGACCTGGAATAGGAGCGGTAATGGGTTCTAAGAAGCTTAAGGCTTTAGTTATTAAAGGAAACAAAGACATATCCTTAGCTAATCCGAAGGAGTATAGACAATTAGCTATTGAAGCTTATCAGGCTATAAAGAATAAACCAGGGTATGATTTTTGGAGACGGCAAGGCACCATGGCCGCTCTTCAATGGGCTCAAGAAAGTAGCGTCCTTCCAACCTATAATTTCAGGGAAGGAGTATTTGAGTTTGCATCGAATATAGATGGATATGCTATGGAGAGAATGAAGATAGGGCAGCGAGGATGCCCCTTCTGTAATGCCATTTGTGGCAACTTGATAAATGATGTTGAAAACGAAATTGCTGAATTAGACTATGAAAACGTCGCTCTTTTAGGACCTAACATAGGTTTAGGTGATTTAAGAAAAATAGCTAGGCTTAATAGACTCGCCGATATGTACGGAGTGGATACTATAAGCTTAGGAAGCGTTATAGCCTTCGCCATGGAAGCAAGCGAGAAAGGATTAGTTAAGGAAAAGCTGGAATGGGGGGATTTCGAAACTGCAAAAAAACTTTTAGAAGATATAGTCTTCAGGAGAGACTTAGGTAATTTACTAGCTGAAGGTGTGAAGAGAGCTTCTTCTAAACTTGGAGGAGAGAATTTTGCCATGCACGTGAAAGGGTTGGAAGTTACAGGATATGATTGTCACGCAACGCCAGGCATGGCTCTAGCTTATGGAACATCGCCTATTGGTGCTCATCACAAAGATGCATGGATTATATCCTGGGAGATAAAGACCGAACGAATGGGCTATACTAGGGACAAGGTATCTAAGCTTATTGAATTTCAGAGGATTAGAGGCGGGATGTTCGAAATATTAACCTCCTGTAGGCTTCCTTGGATAGAAGTAGGTTTTGAATTGGAATGGTATCCCAAGTTATTTAAAGCTGCTACTGGACTTGGCATTACTTTAGACTATTTCTTCGAAGTGGCAGATAGAATTTACAGTTTGATAAGAGCTTTTTGGATAAGAGAAAAACGAGGATGGAATAGAAAAATGGATTATCCACCTAAAAGATGGTTTATGGAACCATTAACTAAAGGTCCTCTTGCTGGCGCTAAACTGGACATCAAGAGATATGACAATATGCTGTCATGGTACTATGAGGCAAGAGGATGGGATATGAGAGGAATTCCTAAACGAGAAACATTAAATAGACTGGGGTTGGACTTCGTTATACCTGAGCTAGAAAAATGTATTAGCTTACACTAAAGCCTGTTTTCTCCGGGAATAGCCTTAAATACATCTTAAACCACACTATTTTCAGCAAGGTAAACGGTGTTCACATGCAACGACGCTATCCCAGAGGTATTAAGGGCTTTGCGCTATTTTACGTTAATAAGGATATTCAAGTAGTTAAGATAGACTTTCTTATAGCTAATATAACTTTAGCTGAGTATAAGCCTAGAAACTATATGAAAGAATACCGCAACGCATTTGATGAAATGACTTATCACCTTGGAGAAGAGCTTTCTGAATATTTCTACGAAGATGCCGTATGTTATGTTAAATCCAAGCTCGTAGCATGTAGGTTCTTCTATTCTCCCGAAGACGACAGAGTAGTTTATGTTATGTTTGCTACTCTATACCCGGGTATTATCAGACTGATTTCTAGGCGGTTAGAGAAAATGGGATGGAAACGGAGACTTTTGATAGAATTCTCAAGTATAAAACAACGCATGAAATAACAATTAACCGATAACCGCTCTCTCGTATATCAATTCTCCTCTTTCAAACCTCTCTAGTTTAAGAGCATCAATCGGTATTGAGGATTTTCCATAAACTATCAGCTCTGCAATTAACTTCCCTATAACAGGCCCCATCATGAAACCATGTCCACTATATCCAGTAGCTAGGTAAAATCCCTCAATTTTTTCAGATTCCCCTAAGATTGGGTGATTGTCCTTAGTCGTGACATAGTATCCCGCCCACTGTCTTAGAATGTTAACGTTCTTCAGTATAGGCATTACCTTAACCAGGTTTCTAGCGAAGACTTCTAAAAAATCTAATCTAGATTTAAGAGGTTGACTTGGAGTTTCTGGCATGTCTATTCCTCCTATAATTCCTCCTCTATCTGTCTGAGTGAAGTATAGCTTACCTCTGATAACCATCGGCTTGATAAACTCCTGAAAAGGTTCAGTTACCATTATGTGATGCCTAATGTTTTCAACAGGGATTTTTATTCCAACCATCTCTCCTACTTTTCTAGCTCCAGCACCAGCTGCATTTACCACTTTCTTGGTCTCGATATTCCCTCTAGATGTGATTACTCTTTTAATTTTCTCATTTTCGACTATTATTCCTTTAACCTCGGTATAAGTGTAGTATTCAACTCCCAGTTTTTTCCCGGCTTCGTAGTAGGCATTTATAGTTTTAAATGGAGAAGCTTTTCCATCTTTATGACAGAAAGCTGCGGCTATAAAAACATCCGGGTTTAATTGAGGAACTATCTCTAAAGCTTCTTCCACACTTATAATTCTACTCGGTACGCCATATTCATTCTGAATCTTAACGTTCTCTTTAAACATTGAAAGTTCTTCTTCATTCCGTATTAACCAAAGATAACCTGTTTGCTTATATCCTATATCATGTCCTAGTTCTTCGCTAAGTTTTTCCCAAAGCTTAACGCTTTCTTTCATAAGTACTATGTGCTCTTTGGTCGTAAACTGCTGCCTAATTCCAGTTCCGCATTTACCCGTAGACCCACTACCTAAATATCTTTTCTCAACTACTATCACGTCTTCCATACCGAGTTTAGCTAGATTATAGGCTATCGATAAACCGCTAATACCGCCTCCTATTATAACGACATTAGCCTTCTTCTTCAAAATCTTCACCGGCAGCAAATATTCCGATAGGTAATGGAGTTAAAGGAGGACGTTCTGACGGGTATTCTATTTCTTCGATTTTTTTGCCGAGTTCCTTAGCCAATATCCTCATAATCAACGGTATACATATCCTCCCTCGGCATGGACCCATACCAAAGTTAAGCTTTCTCTTAAGAGACTCCATATCCGTATATCCTTTTCTAATGGCTTCTACAACATCTTCATAAGTAATATCTTCACAGCGACAGACTATTTTCATTTTTAATCACCCTGAAAAATCTTACTTCCATTATCTTATCCTCTTCGATCTCTATAGTCACAGCATATGTTTTATCAGCACTTTTAATCACTTTGACAACTTTACCTTCTCCAATAGGTTCTCCTCTTCTATCTAGTAATGTCACCCTTTCGCCTTTAATAGGAATAGGCAAGAGTTCATATGGTATAGTGACTCTGCCCTTACCATTATTCGTAGATAAATCAACCAAAAATATGGCTAAACCTGGACAAGCCAATAAACATGATCCACACCCTGTGCATTTGTCGAAATCAACACGTGGAATAGAGTTTATGTCTTCTTTAGTAATGGCATGAACTGGACAAGCAGCTACGCATACATCACATGGTATCTCTTCAACGCACTCCACAACAGCTACGGATCCTCTTCTCATTCTGTTAAGCGGAGGTATGAGATCTAGCTTACGAAGAGTTTCAATATCCACTATTCCTACATTATCTTGTTCGTTCATCGATCAGCACCTTCTTTAAGCCTTTTCTTATTTTATCAAAAAATCTTCCCGCTCTAATCTTCTCTAGTTTTCTTATCATCTCTTCGCGTTCTTCTAACGCCTTATCATTAACGCCGATTATCTTTAAAGCAGCGGATATTCCGGCTATACCTCCTTCTAACATGGCCGTGGAGGCTTCTTCTATTCCTGAAACATCACCTGCTACGTAAATTCCTTCAATAGTAGTTTCCTGATACCTGGTACGTTTAGGAACCAGACCGCCTAACTCGGGCACATAGATCATTTCACAACCAACTTGTGCTAGTAGCTGAGAATACGGATTTAATCCTACGGCTAAGCAGATCAGATCTACCTCTAGATATTTCTCAGTACCAGGTATTTCCCGAAACCTATTATCCAGTGCTATTATAGTAGCACCTTCAACTTTCTCTTTACCATGAGCACTTTTTATCGTATGGGATGTGTAGATCGGTACCCCTAGTCTCCGAACCTTAGCGGCGTGAACTAAATAGCCCCCTATTTGAGACATTGCTTCTACGATGGCTACTACTTTTACGCCAGCTTGAATTAGCTGATATGAAACTATTAAGCCCACATTTCCAGCTCCTACCATCAATGCATTTTCACCTGGCTTAACTCCATATACATTCATCAATGTCTGCGCAGCACCAGCACCCATGATTCCAGGTAAGTCGTTATTTTCAAATACTAAAAATCTCTCGGATGCGCCAGTAGCCACTACAATTTGCCTAGTTTTTATCTTAAGTAATTGCTTTTCTTCAAAGTCGTAGGCACCTGCCAATTTGTGATCATATAGACCGAACACGGACGTATTTGTTAAAATCTTTACGTTTCTCATTTTATATAGGATTTTAGTTAATCTTTTAGCTATTTCAAATCCTCTGATCCCTGAATGAAGGTCTTTAGATCCGAAAAATTTATGTGTTTGTTTAATTAGTTGCCCGCCGATAAACGGATTTTCGTCTACTAATACTACATTGGCTCCATATTTACTAGCATAGATAGCTGCGTAAAGACCTGCTGGACCACTTCCTATAACTAACACATCAGTGTTTATTTCTTTAGGTTTGCGAGCATTAAAGCAAGATATTTTAGGTGGCTTAGCTAATGATTTTTGACGACGTACTTTGTTTACCTTTTTTACTGGAGTTATACAAATCCTTGTGTTAGGAACTCCGTCTACCTCCATTAAACAAGAAGAACATTTTCCTATTAGACAAAAAGCTCCACGCCGCCGTTTTAATATCTTACTTTCAGACAATATCCTTATATTATTAGCGTAAAGAGCCGCTAGCACACTTTCGTTTTCATATCCTTCTATTAGCTTATTTTCAAAGTAAAAAGTTTTCTTTCTTCCACGTTTAAAATTTAAGATTGGATGCTGATTTATCCTAGAGGCGGACAATGGCACTCCCTATAAACCAGTATTAAATCCCTTTAACTGACCTCAGATCAATTATTTATCTGTTACTTCACACGATACAAATGGAAAATTCTAAGGTTATATATCATCTTATAGTAGTGGCAGCAAGAGAAAATATAAATTTATATATACAGTCAAGAGCATATGTCTTGTCATGAATTTTTTAAGGAAAATAATATCAAAAATATGGTCTTCACCTGAAGAGAAAATAGCAAATCTTACAGTAAATCATGCAAAGCTTTGCTATCAAACAGTAGAAGCATTTACGAAGGTCATAAAAGAGTATTGTGAAGGGAGTGCGGAAAAAGCAGAAGAACATCTTATGCAAGTATACTCTTATGAAGAAGAAGCTGATGGAGTGAGACGTAAGATAATAAGAGAGCTGGCTAGAGGAGCTTTGCCTCCACTAAGTAGGGAAGATTTCGTTAGATTAGCTGAAAGAATGGATTTAATAGCAGACTGGGCTAAAGAGGCGGCAAGACTCCTATTGGTAATTCCTCATGAAAACATATGTCGAGAACTTACAAACGAGTGCATGGAATTGGTCATTTTGACAGAGAAAAGTGTTAAGGTGTTGTACGATGCTGTCTCTATCATGATGACTGACTTTAAGAAAAGTCTTCAACTAATCCATAAAATAGAGTCTATAGAAGAGAAAGGTGATGAACTATATATTAAATGTCTCAGTAGATTGGAGAGAAAAGAAAAAGAATGTATTGGCGTTCCAGACCTACTTATAGAGAAACTTATAGAATCCTTTGAAAATATACTCGATGCTTGCGAAGAGGTAGGAGATCTTATAAAAATAATAGTTATCAGAGCTTTGAGGTGAACACATGCCCTTCCTTCTCTTAATGAGTTTCATACTAGCGTTCTATGTAGCTTGGTCAGTAGGTGCAAACGATGAAACCATGGCCGTATTGGCGGGTAGTGGTTTTACTAGCATACTAGTGGCATGTTTAATAGGTGCATTTATGGATTTTCTGGGTGCAGTATTGCTTGGTTATAAAGTGGAGGAAACTATGGGCGAAAAATTACTAACGTATAAAATAGATCTCATGGATACTTTAGTGATAGTTGCTGCTGTGGCTACATGGCTTGTGGTAGCCTCTTATAGGGGATGGCCTGTTTCGACTACTCATTCTGCAGTAGGAGCTGCTATAGGCCTGGGCATGTATAAGTGGGGGATAAGCGGAGTTAGATGGGAATCTTTGCTAAACGTGGTGGCGGGATGGGTGATATCTCCAATTATGGGTTTTATAGGAGCTTACCTAACATGTAAACTCTTCGACTTGTTTCTAGCAAAGAGTATTAATGGTTTTGATAAAAGTTTAAAAATTGCTAAATTATCTTCATTAACTTTATTGGCTTGGGCTTCTTATACTTCTTTCTTTAGGGGGGCGAATGATATAGCTAATGCAACGGCTTTTCTCAGTGCTGTTTATGAAAACCCATTTATGGTCAGATTAATAAGCGGCCTCGGTATGGCTTTAGGGCTCGTGATGCTGGGAAGAAGAGTTGTTAAATCCGTAGGTGTTGAACTAGTCGAATTAACTCCTGTGATGGGATTAGCCATACAGATTTCAGTAGCATTAACGGTTTCAATAGGAACGCTATTAGGGCTTCCCCTTTCTGGCACACATATATTGGTTATGGCGGTTGCCGGGATAGGCGTTGCTAAGAAAATATGGATAAATGTTAAAGGATTAAAGGAGATACTTGCTACATGGATTATCACTTTTCCAGGCGCCGCTGTATTAGCTGTACTTTTCGCCATTCTAGTCTAATTCTATAACTCTATTATTTCGACTTCTAGAGTTTCTAGATCTAAGATTGCAAGAGTAGCCTTTCCCGTTAATCCACCAAAAACTTCTCCCGGATTTAATAGTAGTTTATCTTCCACTTTTTCGACCATTACTTCGTGAGTGTGTCCGAAAATTACTATATCATAGTTCCCATATCTGACTAACGCATAGGCCACTCTCTTGGTTTCCTCCATCCCTCCCATACCATGGAAAATTATAATTTTCCTGCCATCTAACTCCAGTTCATAAGGTTGAGGCTTAAGATTTAAGCCCGTTGACAATGCTATTTTTGATAATAAGAATATTTCTCCGTCATTATTGCCAAAAACGCCGTAGAATTTTAAACCAGTATTTAAAAATTTTCTTAATGTGAAGGGAGCGATTATGTCTCCTGCATGAATCACCGTCGTTATCTTTTTTCTCTTTAAGAGATTAATCGCCTTCTCTACATTATTTAAGTTATCATGAGTATCAGACAATACTCCTACCAACATATCTTAATCCCCATAGTTAGTTGAAAAATTAAATATGTAAATTTGTTGTGTAAAGATGGTGTTAAAATGGGAGCTATGGAGACTAGACTTCATACAGATGCATTACAGATCATCTTGGAAGGTATAAGAGCCGCTGATCCTGAGGAGGCAGTAAGAAAGGCATTAAAATTTAAAAATGGAAAATTAAAAGTCGGTACTAAAGTTTTCGATCTTAAAGGTAAACTTTATCTTGTAGGATTTGGTAAGGCGGCATATAAGATGGCTAAAGCTGCTTCAGAAGTATTAGAGAAAATCATAGAAAAGGGAATAATTTCAATACCTAAAGGATTTAAAATAGAGAAAAAATTAGAGAACATAGAAATAATATTCTCAGGACATCCCAAACCTGATTCTGGTAGTATAGAAGCTGGAAAGAAAATACTTGAATTAGCCAATGAAGCAGGTGAAAATGACATAGTCTTAATTCTCATATCAGGAGGGGGCTCGGCTCTTATGGAATACCCGGTTGAGGGAGTTAGTTTAGACGATATAGCTAATACAACTATTTTGTTAATGAACTCCGGCGCTGATATCTATGAGCTCAATACTGTTCGTAAACATTTATCTCGAGTAAAAGGAGGACAACTAGCCAAAGCTATATTCCCAGCTACCACGATTTCACTAATAATATCGGACGTAGTGGGAGACCGCATTGATATGATAGCTTCTGGTCCAACGGCTCCTGATCCTACCACTTTCCAAGATGCGTGGTTTGTATTGGAAAAATATCACTTGCTTGAAAGAGTTCCCAATAGTGTAAGATTATACCTGAAAAAAGGTCTTAAAGGAGAAGCTTCTGAAACTCCAAAAAAGGAGGATCCGATATTTAAAAAAGTATATAATCATATAGTTGCGAGCAATATTACGTCACTCGAGAAGATGAGAGAAAAAGCAGAAAAATTAGGTTACAACACTTTGATATTGACGTCGATGATTCAAGGGGAAGCTAAAGAAGTAGGCAAAGTAATAGCTGCTTTAGCTCTGGAGGCGAAAAAAACCGGATATCCAATAAACCCTCCGGCAGTTATTCTAGCAGGAGGCGAGACTACAGTTACAGTGAAGGGTTCTGGAAAAGGCGGGCGTAATCAGGAATTAGCTCTTTCAGCAGCTATTCAAATAAAGGGCATAAACGGTGTAGTTATAGCATCTGTAGGTAGCGACGGGATTGATGGTCCTACGGATGCGGCCGGTGCAATTGTAGACGGATTCACCGTGATTAAAGCAGAAAATCAAGGAATGAATGTTATAAAATACCTTGATGATAATAATAGCTATACATTCTTTAAGAAAGTAGGGGGGCTTATAGAGACCGGCTATACGGGTACCAATGTAAATGACTTTATAATAGCTATTATAGCCTAGCCTCTTCTCCTACCATATCTTGGGTAGCTTCTCCCCCGTCTAAAACTTCTTACCTGTTTTTCCGAAATATTATTCTCTTCATTAACTTCTTCTATTTCTTCTTCAGTTTCCTCTACAGAGCCGTATCTTCCAATGTTAAGTCTCATTGAATTTCTAAAAACTCCCACATAGCAATTTTTTAGTACAATGGTCGATCCTTCCTTCTCTCGAATAAGATCTATTTTATCATCCCATAACGTCATCAGTATAGTACCAGTTTCATCGCCTATTAGCGCCTCAGCTACTCTATGCAAACTATCATCTCGTCTAGAAGTTACGGTTCTTTCCTCACCAACTGAGAGAACCTTTACCTTGAGGTTCACATTTCTAGAGCTTGCAGTTAAATCGCCAACTTTTACATATTGTTCTTTATATCCCATTTTACCTACATCTCGCCTATGAGATAGTTAAGAACTCCTTAAGAGGTATTTTAATCTTTCTATCTCTTTAGAAAATTGGAGGTAAAATAATGTTATCAAACTTTTTTAAATGTATACTTAATTTAATTATCGAAAATTGTTAAAAAATGACATCGTGAAATTAGTAAATTAAGGATTAATATTCTATAACGCTAGATAAGACTGGTGTAATATCCTCGTATTTCCATTAATTGCTGATAGTATCCTCTTTAATATAGTTGTAAATGATGGTGTTCGGTGACAAGATGGGTGGTTTATCTAAAGTCGCGAAGGTAGCCTTACAAATAAGAATCCCGGCAGACTTAGATCAAAAATTTAGAGCAAAAGCAGCTGCAAAATACGGACTGCGTAGAGGAGCTCTCGAAAAAGCTCTCACAGAAGCTATCTCGTTATGGTTAAAGATAGATGATCAGGGTGGGTTGGTGAAATGAGGCGCTCTTATATAATAGTTATACTTATCGGTTTATTACTGATATCTCTCGCATCCAGCTTAGTACAAGCTTTTCCGGAAAATGGAGCTTACTACGCCAGAATAGACTATACAGTTTCAAGTAAGTTTGCTATAAACTTGAACTTTCAAGAGAATGATTTAAAGGAAATCACAGCTCCTCCACCTCCTGCTGGCTACAAATTGGCCTACATGGAGATCACAGTAGAGGAAGGCCTGCCCAGTGATCTAGTAGCAATAAAATTTGATAGAAGAATAGAGAATGACGGAGTGGTAACCTCCTTAGTATCTTTCAGCGGTCCTATAAAATTAGCATATGGTAGTAAAAACAACTTGACATTATCAGCAGAATTAAAGTGTTCCTATGTAAAGACGGAGTGGATGGCTATACCTCATAATGGTAGAATAACAGTAGATATTCTTTCTCCTGATGAACCTTTCAGCTTAGAAAACCTAACCGTTAAGATCTCGGTCGATAATTATGCGCCCTACATCGTTGAGGATGTTATATCTCCAAGTGGAGAAAGTGTTTTAGCTCCTGAATTTCAAGAAATGCTACATCCTGATGCTGTTAAAGCAGATCTAAAGAATGTAGAATTGAATTTTAAATATGGGCTTGAAGAGGGAACTTATGAAATATTATTTAAGTATAATGAAGAGTACAAGCTGCCTAACGCATTCTTAGCAAAGGAAATAGAATTCTATAATGGAACTATAAATGCTTTTGAAACAAAGACATTTACAGCATCTGCCCCTAGCGATTGGACAATCATAGGGTATATAGTAGTGCTTTATAGCCTACATCCTGTTAGCGGCGGTCAAGCCGAAATATACGTAGAGACTAGCATGGCAGACTATGTGTACTTCGAGGATAAAATTATAAGGATAGAGGGAGTCTCCTATCTCATTCCACCATTGAATTTTGAATTATGGGTAAAGGCATACATCGTATATGGCTCTTGGTTTAAAGTAGTAAGCAGATATAAGAAAACAGTTAACATACTTTATGCCCCAGTGATGATTAAAGAAGTCGGTGAGTGGAATAGACAGGGATTAAAGGTTAGAATTTCAGAAAAAGACATTGAAGATTCTATGTACGCATATTTGGTTGTCCAACTACCGTCATATGGAAAGATAAGAAATGTAATAACTCCTGGCGGCGGAGCTCTCGGCGAATATAAGGATAGCCTACTGCCTTGGTCTTCGACTGTCAGGGCAATTAGCGTAGCCGATAGACAGGCCTATATACAAGTCAAAAACGGAGAAACTGTCGAAACAGGCACTTACTTTATCGACATAGAATGGACACCAATAGAAATAAGAGCTATAGACGCTGACGGAAAACCTCTAAAAAATGCTATAGTGAAACTTAACGGACCTGTAGACATAGAAGGTGAAACTGGAGAAACTGGCGTCGCCGAGGTTCTAATTTATCATCCAGGCGTGTACGAACTTAACGTTATGTACAAGTCTGTACATGTCGGAAAAGCAAAGCTCTTCACAATTACAGGAACCACTATGGAAGTTGAGTGTAAAGTATACAATTTAGAAATTGAAACAGTAGATGCCTGGGGGAACGTTCTCTCTGCCGCAGAAATCATCATGAAAACAAAAGAAGGCAAAACTGTGTTTTCGGGAGAAACCAATGATAATGGGTTGCTGAGAATAGAACAGATACCAGGTGGTGAGTACACTATTGAAGCTCATTATAAGCGTATCAAAACAGATTTCAGCGAAACTATAGACTCTAGCAAGAAGCTTAGATTAGAACTTGATGTGGCATTTGAAATACCATTTCTGGGAATTCCTATAAGTAAGCTAGAAAGTGCAGCGGTCGCGACAAGTACGTTAGGCTTAAGCTTTGCCGGTTACCTAGTATCACGTAGGAGAAGAAGGAAAAGAGAAGAAGGCCTTGTAGAACTTGAAACCTTTGAATAAATAAATTCTTTTTCTCCTTACCATGTTATATAAATATAATTTAGAAAAAATTAAACTAGGAAATGAAAAGAACGATTTTCTAAATTATTTAGAAAAAATGTTAAAAAAATTATATAAAGAAAATTTAATCTATTCTGATAAGATAATATATCAAGGCAAACCAAGCCTAGTAATCCAATTAGGGAAAAAAGACAAGATCCATGTTGAAGTACTGATCATTGCTCATAAAACACTACATGTGAATGTAATTCCGCTAAAGAAGGTAGATAAAGATACTGTTCAGAAAATAGTAGATGTTATAGAAACGCTTGCACAAGCCTATCGGCGGAAAAGCGCTATATATTACATTTACGTTCAAGGAGAAAAAATACGACCATCAAAGTTTAAGCTGGTAATCGGTAAGTTCACAGACTTGGCTTTCTCGAACAACATGGCATTATTATTTGCGTTTTCTATGGTACTATTTTCAATCATATATTCGTTCTTAGGCAGCATCTATACTCCTCCGATTGTTTTATTTATCCTCTTTGCTTTCCAATTTTTCTCATACAAGAT
>QMRG01000038.1 GCA_003649235.1 Thermoprotei archaeon
CTTCTCATTTTTTAAAGCAGAAAAACACTCAAAGATTATTTCTGCTGCGTCTATAACTTTACGTTGAAGCTGTTCTTCGCCTAGTTCAGGGGGGTGGCTATCGACTAAGCTATTACTTACTACGAGTAATGCGCCGGTCTTAAACTTACGGAGATGGCCTAGTACAAAGAGCGTTGCACATTCCATTTCTACGCTTAAAATCCCTCTGGAAGACCATTTTCTGGCAAAACTTTCATCTTCTACGTAAAAAGCATCGCTACTAAATACTAATCCCAGTTTTACAGGAATCTTTTTTTCTTCGGCTTTCTCTAAAAGGAGATTAGTAACTTCAAAATCGGGAACTGCGGCCATACACCCGTCTGGAACATACATTTCTAGATGACCCTTAGTATAGGTAGCGCCTTGAACTACGAGTAAATCACCTACTTTGAGGAAGGGGGTTAGAGAGCCCGTTGTTCCGAGTCTTATAATAACCTCAGCTCCCAACATCTTTAATTCTTCAAATACTATGCTGCTACTGGGTCCCCCAATGCCGTGCGTAGCCAGCGTTACCTTAACATCTCTCCAATAACCAGTGTAAACTAGTAGTCCTCTATTCTTATTTACAAGAACGGGATTTTTCAAAAGCTTACTCAACGTTTTAATTCTATTAGGATCCCCAGCTACTAATACGAATGGAGAAATCTCTCCCGGTTTAGCCAGTATATGAACGGGTTCTCTATGCGCCATATGTTTATCCCGGGGATTAACCTAATATATCTTAAGCCCATTGTCTAGATGGTGATAAAAAAGTTGGAAGTATTTAAAAAAGTCAAAAAGGAAAAGAGGCTTCTAGAAGAGATCGAAACTTTAATACCCGGTTTTAGAGGTTATAAAAAACGCGAAATAAGAAGGGAATCGGATAAACTTTTACGAGATTATATAGCTAGGAAGTTAAAAGAAGCGAAAAACTACTTGAAGGATTGTATTCTAACCGTAGCAGAGAGCGATAAAATAGAGTTCTACAATGTTTTAAGTAGGATATCTGCAGCTTTAGATTTAGCGACAAGCAAAATAGAACATGCAGACTATGGCTACAGTGGTTTTTTCGATGCAATAAAAATAAAATCAGATGATCTTGAAAGGCTACTAGAGTACGATTCTTCTCTGGTAAAAGTTGCCGACGAGATAATCGCTTTAGCCAAAACTGTCCGAGAACTAGCCACAGGATGTAAATTTGAAGAACTTAAAGTCAAGCTTGATGATCTAAAAGCTGTCATAGACCGGTTTAATGAACTTGTAAATCAAAGAGAGAATATAATAATAGGGTTGAGGTAGCCATGCCTCAAGTTATAGAATGGAAAAATCCTGGGAAAGACGACATAGTATGGCGCTACCCTGAGGAACGAATCGAATGGGGCGCTCAGCTTATCGTTCACGAATATGAAGTCGCGGTATTCTTTAGAGATGGAAAGGCTTATGACGTATTAGGACCTGGTAGGCATACTCTCACCACGCTTAATCTCCCTCTTTTAACAGATTATTTAGTAAAGTTACTCGGTTATCCCGAATCCCCCTTTAAAGCTACAGTAATTTTTATCTCTACCAAGCAGTTCATGGGAAAATTCGGAGGACGTTCTCAAACGACGGATCTAGCACCTTTAACATTTTATGGCGGTTACTGGTTTAGAGTAGGAGATCCTAAAGTATTCGTTAATGAAGTGGTGGGAGGCCAGGATAGATACACTACGAGCGAAGTAAACGAATTTATACGCGGTTTTATTAACGAGCGTCTAATAGACTTTCTAGCTAAATATGATCTATTAACAGTTTTCACGAAGGTAGACGAGGTAAGTTTCAAAGCTAAAGCCATGGTACAGGATGAATTTAAGAGGATAGGCCTAGAGCTCATAGACTTAAAGTTTGAAGGTATAGATACCACGCCAGAGTACAGGGAAAGGCTATTCTGGATCAAACAGAGCGGGCAGGCGGCTTATGTTCTCCAAATGGAAACAGCGAAAACTATGGCTAAAGAACTAGGCAAGTCTCCTGGAGCCGCTCTCGGAGCTGGTATGGTTATGATACCTCCCGTCTTTACACCGCCACCACCGACACAACCAAGCCAACCCGTCGCCGCCGCGACGGCACCAATGAAAAAATGTCCTAACTGTAATAGAAATGTACCCACCGATGCGCGTTTCTGTCCTTACTGTGGATTCGACTTCGCTAAAGCCGCGACTGGCGGTTCTTTCTGCCCGTTTTGCGGAGCTAAACTACCCCCAGGAGCCGTATACTGTCCTAAATGCGGAAAGAAAGTAAGCAAATAAATTAGGACAAGATACGTCTAAATACTTCTTTAATTTTCTCATATTTTTCTAGATCCTCTTTGGAAACGCTAGGTTCTATCTTTTCTAAAGCTTTTAAGAAGTGTTCTTTTCTCACCTTAGTAGGTTTACCTGCTTCCCTTAGTGCTATCATAGCTGCTTCTCTACATACGGCGGCTATATCGGCGCCAGTATAGCCTTCCGTCTTTTCAGCTAAATCTTCCAAATCTACATCTTCTGCCAGAGGCATATTCCTGGTATGTACTTTAAAGATTTCAAGTCTAGCCTCTTTGTCTGGAGGTGGGACATAGATTACTCGATCAAACCTACCAGGCCTCAACAAAGCCGGATCCAAAATATCCGGCCTATTAGTAGCACCTAGAACTACGACGCCTTCAAGGCGTGTTATTCCATCCATCTCCGTCAATAACTGGTTAACTATTCTATCCGTAACTCCACTATCACCGGCTCTCATGCCTCGACGTGGAACTATAGAATCTATCTCATCGAAGAAGATTATACATGGAGCTGCCTGTCTAGCTTTTGAGAATATCTCTCTGATAGCTTTCTCGGATTCGCCTACCCATTTACTTAAAATTTCTGGTCCTTTAACACTGATAAAATTAGCACCGCTTTCCGTTGCCACTGCTTTCGCCAATAAAGTTTTCCCACAACCTGGAGGGCCGTAAAGTAGTACTCCTTTCGGAGGATCAATGCCCATTTCTCTGAAATATTCTGGGTTTTTGATAGGCCACTCTACAGCTTCTCTCAGTTCCTGCTTCACCTTCTCCAACCCGCCGATATCAGACCATTTAACCTCGGGAATCTCGACGTAAACCTCTCTAAGAGCGGATGGTTGAACATCTTTTAAAGCTTCTAGGAAATCTCTCTTAGTAACTTTTAATTCATTTAATACTTCAGCTGGTATACGCTCTGACTCTAAATCTATCTTCGGGAGAAATCTTCTAAGAGCATGCATAGCTGCTTCTCTACATACGGCGGCTATATCGGCGCCAGTAAATCCATGCGTTAACTCTGCAAGCTCATCGAGGTTTACATCTTCTGCCAGAGGCATATTCCTGGTATGTACATGGAAAATTTCTTTACGGGCGCGTTTATCAGGTACAGGAATCGCTATCTCTCGATCAAATCTTCCAGGTCTTCGAAGAGCAGGATCTATAGCATCGGGTCTATTAGTAGCAGCTATAACTATTACCTGTCCCCTTCCCTTTAATCCATCCATCAACGCTAAGAGCTGGGCTACAACTCTTCTCTCTACCTCGCCTGTAACTTCCGAGCGTTTGGGAGCTATAGCGTCTAACTCATCGATGAAAATTATAGATGGAGCGTTTTCTTCAGCTTCTCTAAATACTTCCCTCAGTCTAGCTTCCGACTCTCCATAATATTTACTCATGATTTCTGGTCCGTTTATAGCTATGAAGTGAGCGCCACTTTCATTAGCGACGGCTTTTGCCAGTAATGTTTTTCCAGTACCGGGAGGACCATGAAGTAGTACGCCTTTAGGAGGCTCTATACCTAGTCTTTTAAAGAGCTCTGGATGTTTTAAAGGAAGTTCAATCATCTCTCTTATCTTTTGTTTAGCCTCTTCTAAATCTCCGATATCTTCATAAGTGATTCTAGGGACTCGTATTTCCTCTTCCCTCACAGGCTCGGAGCGCAGAACGATGTCAGTAGCATCCGTGATTATCACAGGACCGCTCGGTTGCGTAGAAACCACGATTAATCTTAGAGCCGTGCTTAGCACAGGGACTACAATTGTATCTCCGCGTAAAAGAGGTCTACCTGTAAGCCGTCTTTTCACATATTCGACGAAATCAGGGCCGAAACGGAGAGCTTCAGCAGGAGCGAGAACAACTCTTCTTGCAGCGCGAACTTCAGCTTTTCTCACGGTTACGAAGTCTCCTATAGTGACTCCAGCGTTTCGTCTAATGGTGCCGTCCATTCTTATAATTCCCTTTCCTTCATCTTCTAAATATGCTGGCCATACTATAGCAACTGTCTTCTTAGTTCCCTCAATTTCTACTACGTCTCCGGCATCCAGTTTTAAAGCGGACATGCTCTGTTTATCAAGTCTTACTATGCCACGTCCCACGTCTCGTTGTTTTGCTTCTGCTACTCTAACCTGTATTTCATTCATAAATCACACCTATCTTTAAGATACTTTAAACTTGGTTTAAAAGCTTTTATAAGCATAAGACTACTAGGAAGCCACTATCTCTACGACATCTCCATCTTCGAGTACGAAATCGGCTCCTACTTTCTGTGGGCTAAATTTTAAACGAGGACTCCATACACGGGCATATTTGAAATTTTTATAAAGCTGGGAATGTATCAATTTAGCTATATCTAGCACTGTTGCGCCTTTTTTAACTACAACAGGCTTCTCGGCTATATTCCTACTTCCCGGTTTCTTTGTGTAAACTCTCATCAGATCTAAAAGTTCAAACAATTTTCTACCTATCACTTCAGAATTCATATTTATACCGTTTTTAACTGAAACTTCGAGATATGCTAGCTTTTGATTTTCAAGAAACTTCTCAAATTCGTCTACAGCGCTTCTATCAGGTATAGCGTCAATTTTGTTTATTATGAAAAGTACAGGTTTGTATATTACATTTTCGAAAAGCGAATCCTCAATATCTGACAGTTCAGCTTCTCCCTCTATCCGCACTAATGCATGGTAAATCCTATACGACTTGAGTAGTTTTTCAACATCTCTTATCGTACAATTTCTTAATCTGCCTAATACTATAATTCCTCCATGGCTTCTTTTCTCCACCTTAACGAGGACGCGAGGCTTTTTGATATGTATCCTAGCTCTCTCCAGCTCTCCTACTAATACATCATATTGATACTTTAAATCTCCTTGAGCATTCATCAATAAAATAAGGCCATCTGCATTCCTGGCTAAAGCGAGAGTTTGCAATCCCCATCCTACACCAGAGGCGGCTCCCTCTATTACGGCAGGAGCCTCAATTAGCTGGAATTCAATACCTTTATATTTCATCATTCCCGGAATAGGACGTTTCGTTTGAAATGGAGCATCGGAAATTACAGCTTTAGCATTTGTCAACCGTCTCAAAAACGCACTTTTACCACTCTTAGTCAATCCAAGAATTACTATTTGAGCATCTCCTTCTTTCTCTATGAAAAATCCCGATTTCTTCCCTTTTTTCTTTTTCTTTTCTAATTCTATTTGTCTTCTTAAAACTGCTATTTGCCGTCTAACCTGTGAGACGAGTTTTTCCGTCCCTTTATGCTTAGGAACAGATGATAGAAAATCTTCTAGCGCTTTAATCTTCTCTGACGGCGTTCGTGCCTCCATGACTTTAGCCCATTTAGCCTTAGCTTCTGCTGGCAAATTGGCGGGCATACTCTATTCTAAATATAACAATAAGGATATTAATCTTAACAGCTAACACTACGACACGTGTCTGTCCAAGATAAGGGCAAGTGTAAATTTTACCGCTACACAGTCCTCGGGACGCGTTGTATATTAATGTCTCCCGAGGAATGGCGTAAAAGAAAAGATAGTTTAAGGCATTTCTGCATGGGAGGAGGTAAGGGATGTTCAGTGTTAATGCTCTATTTTAGGAAAAACAATTTTAAAAATAATATAGCTAACAATAAATTAAAACGGGAGATTTTAAGTGAGTAGTATTAAAAGCTTTTTAGGGAATTTTGCGAAGATAGCTGCGATATTAGCTGTTGCTCTTTTAGCTCCCGCTATATCTATACAAGCATACGGTTTGCCATTCCCTACTCAATATGCCTTAGGGATAGCAGTCTCTATATTTCTATACTTGTTACTGGTTAAGATAAAGTTCGATCTTAAAATAGCTATGCTAGGGGCTTTAACTGCATTTCTAGGTTCTCTCTACACTACCACGTTACTGATTCGTGGAACTGTTTTAGAGACTTTAAAAGTGTTTGTAAAAGGGGAGAAATTATCAATTTTCATTGAAGGAGTCTTGAAGCATATAGTGATGCCTACAGAGTTTTCTTATTATACTCTAACTATTATAGCTCTCTGGACCGCGCTTATCGCAGCTCTGCTCATTCTTTCAACCTCTATAATTCACTATTTTTCAGCTTCATGGTTTTTTCTAGAAAATCTCATTCCTCCTCTTTCTAAACCATTGAATAAGTATTTACCTAGCTTAGAAAGAGTTAACAAAATTAGCGGCCTGACAGGTCTCGTCATAGCAATATCGATCTTTAGCATCGATATTGTGTTAAATCCCGAAATTCCATCTCTTGTATTTCTGTTTACTAATGTTTCTCTAAATATTTCCACGATAATCTTCGGGATCGTCCAGCTAGTTTTAACGAGAACGATTTCGGAGGATTCTCATTTTAGCCTTATGATAGGCTCTCAGATAGGACTAGTGTTTTTCCTAATTCTACTTAACCTGATTTTTTGGAAGAGAGGTATTATTAAGAGATTTGTACCGCTTAAGGAACGACTGAGAATATTTTCGATTATAGCCTTGGGAATATCTGTAACTTATATAACATTATATCTCTTAATCGACGTAGGTACATTGACTTTACTTCCATATCTATTGATAGCTGTTCTTTTCAACTCTATTTTAGCTGCAAGGATAGAATCTGAGTTTCAAGTACTCTTCATTTCTTCTAAGCTGAACACGTCGACTTACCGTTTTTTAGCAAATCTTATAGGTATTGAAAAACTACAAGGAATCTCTGCATTAGCACCTTCAATCCTATACTTATCGGTAAACCCGATAATACCGGCAATACTCGTAAATATCATGAGCACGGCTTCAACCTACGAGAAAAGAGTTAAACAAAAAGGAACCAACACTATGGTATATCTTCCAATTATCCTCTTCATGTTTCTCTTATTCTCGTCTTTATTCCTACCTAAATACGGAGGGGAAATCTACGAAGTGGAAAGCTTTATCCCAGAAATAAATACAATAAGCCTGAATACAATACAAGTGGCTCTAGGAGCATTTATATCAGCTATACTTGGAGTATTCCATCTTTTAGCCTTTAAATATCCTCTCAATCCCGTAGCTTTTATTGCATCACAATTCATTAATAATTATAATTCCATAGGGGCTATAGCGTTAGCTACAGCTTTAAAGATTGCATGTTTAAAAATTTTAAAGCCAAAAAATTACTATTCGTCACTTATCATTGCTATTTTTACTTACTTGATCCTAAACATCGTCTTTACGACGTTTTATCAATAAACTATTTTATTCTGATTCTTTATTCTCTCATGGTTGCCATGTGGGTATCTCATCAGAGAAAAATAGAAAAAGCCGAGAGACTGTTGAGATTAGCCCTTATCTTCCCTCTAGTACAAGCCGCCATAGCAATTTCTGCACTAATTTTTCAAAGTTTAGATTTAACAACATCTGTAGTATTAGTCGTTATTTCCATGATATCACTGCTAATACTGTACTTCTCGCTAAGACAGTTCGAAGAAGCGGCATATGATACCGTAATAAAACTATTTCCCATAATATCAATTATAGCGGCAATTGGAGGATTGGGAATATCTGCATACCTAGTATACAGTAGTTATTCTATATTAAAGGAAGTATTTTATGGAAGAGTACAGCGGTCAAGGTAAAGTAAAAATAAGGTAACGTTTATAGATGAGTCAACGTGAAAATGAAGGGTGGCAAATATGGGGAAAATGGTTGAACCACCGAAGCCGATAGTGAAAGTTCCTGCACTTATAAAGTATGCTGGTGTACCGCCTAGAGAGTATAAAGAAGGTAGGGGATACTCTGAAGGTGAGGTAAAAGCCGTAGGGCTTACGGTGTATGAAGCTAGGAAGCTCGGCATATACGTAGATAAAAGACGTAAAACAACTTATGAAGAGAACATAAGAAGACTTAAAGAGTGGTTAGAAGCTGTAAAAAGAGGAGAAATCGAACCATCCCAACCAACGCTACCCAAGGTTATAAAGATAAAGCCGCCAGGCAAGAAAGTTTTCAAAGGAAAAACTATGGCCGGTAGAAAGATGAGAGGATTATTAAAGCTAAAATACAGGCATACCCACCACTACAAATGGGCTAGAAAGCAGAGAGAAAGAGAGCTGAAAAAACGGCATGAAGCGCGACGTCATAAAGGCGGACACTAATTCAGATCTCTATTTTCTCAGGTATCAATCCTTCTTCTTTCATCCGCTTAATCTGCCTCTTTATATGCTCATTCAAGATTTTTGCTCCACATTTAAAACAATAGTATTTTCCTTCAATTTTAGCTAATACTTCACGGCTTCCGCAAATAGAACACTTTACCTCACTCATCGAATTCGCCTTACATTACTAAATATTCTGAACTTTTAAACTTACAGTTTCCACCCTAAAAGATATAAGCAAGTAAGGATTGGAGTACTCTAGCGGGGAGAATATGGCTTACAAAAGAACTGAGTACCCTTTAAAACTACTTGAAAAATCTCAGAATGGAATTATAATAGTGAAACTGAAAGATGGAACCGAATATATTGGAAGACTTGAGAAAAGCGATATATCGATGAACCTAATATTGACAGACGCTAAGCAGATAAACGAAAAAAAGGAACCAATAGTGAACTATGGGCGTATACTAATTCGAGGAAGCAACGTGGTATACATTTCCTTAGACGCTACTAGAGTTGAGTAAGCAATATTACAGACAGTAATATTTTAAGAAACTATTTATAGCAAAAGAGTTTATAGACTCTTATGACGATGAGCAGGATTGTAGTCAATAGATTGGAAAAGAGAAGTATTGAAAATTATCCTATTGAATTCGTAGAACGTAAAGGCAAAGGCCACCCGGATTATATAGCAGATTCAATAGCTGAAGTATCCAGTATCGCTCTTTCCAAGTATTACCTTGAACAATTTGGCCGAATTTTACATCATAACGTCGATAAGGTTCTCGTTGTTGGAGGGCAGGCGATGCCCGAGTTTGGAGGAGGGATTATACTCGCACCAATATACGTATTGATATCTGGCAGAGTTACAACAGAAGTTACTCTAGAAAATGGAAAAATCGAGAAAATCCCAGTAGGTCCGATATTGCTGGAAAATGCCAAGAAATGGATTAGAGAAAACTTCAGATTTCTCGATCCTGAAAAACACGTAGTCTTAGACTATAGGATAGGAAAGGGATCAGCAGACCTGATAAGCGTGTTTGAAAGAGAGAAAGAATTCCCCCATGCTAACGATACATCGCTAGGAGTAGGGTATGCTCCGCTTTCCGAAACCGAGAGACTCGTATTAAAAGTTGAAGAAACATTAAATTCGAAAGAAATAAAGGATAAATTTCCAGCAATCGGCGAAGATGTGAAAGTCATGGCGGTAAGGCAGAACAACACTATAGACTTAACAGTGGCAGTTGCGGTAATTTCAAAATTCGTTCACGATATCGACGAGTACATAGCTGTAAAAGAAACCGTTAAAGAAATAGTGCATAAAGTCGCCGATCAAGTTACAGAAAGAGAGGTCAATGTATACGTAAACACAGCAGACGATATAAGCGACAAAAGCGGTAGGTCCATATATCTGGTAGTTACCGGAACTTCTGCCGAACATGGAGACGATGGGCAAACGGGTAGGGGAAATAGAGCTAACGGTCTTATAACTCCGATGAGGCCTATGTCTCTCGAGGCTACGGCGGGTAAAAACCCTGTAAACCATGTTGGAAAAATATACAATGTAGTCGCTAATCTCGCCGCTAAGAAGATAGCAAGCATAGATGGAGTAGAGGAAGCTTACGTAACATTGCTAAGTCAAATAGGGAAACCTATTAATGAACCGCTGAGAGCAAGTATAGACTTGGTTACAAACGGTGACATGGCATTTAATTCTGTAAAGTATGAGGCAGAAGCCTTATTAAAAGAGGAGTTAAACAATATCACGAAAATAACCGATTTGATATTGGAAGGCAGAGTTAGTCTATTTTGATACAACGTCGCTTATCCTTCTTCTCCGCTCATACCTATAGTTTTTAATTATCTTCTCGAGCTCTTTAGCAAAATCCATATGCCATTTCTCATTAAGCTCTTTTCTTCGATTTTCAATAATCTGTATGATGCCTTTTTCAGAATAAATATTATTGTCGATCTCGATTACTTCGATTTCATTATCCTTTACGACCGGGATTAAGAAGTACTCAAACTTATCCTTGACATGTCCGGGAATATATCCTCTTATAATAACCGCTTTAACGCCTTCTTTTATCAAAATTTCAGCAGCTTTCAAATCTCCCGGTGTGGCATCGCGTATATATACTATCTTATCTCTCAATGAACCATAATCATCTATAGCTTTAGATACTCCACTCAGTGTGAGAACATCAATAACTAACAATTTCTCTATTTCATTTTCAAGCGCTAACTCGGTAATTCGTTTCCATTTTATAATCTCTTCCTTTAATTCTTTAATAAGACGATCTCTTTTTTCTAATTCTTCAGATAGATATGTTACTCTATTTTCTAGAGATTTCACTTCTTTGCTTAGTTTTATTGTTTTTCTCTCCGCGGAAAGGAATAAGCTAATAGTTCTTTCAAATTCTTCTATTTCTTCTTGAAGCTCGAAAATCTTTTTCTCTAATCTATCGATCTGAACTTCATACTCGTGTATTAGTAGATCTTTCTGAGCTATAATGGCTTCCAGAGCATCAATTCTAGACTTTAGATCTCTCTCAGGAGGCGGCGTGAGTAAACTTTCAGAGACTGCCATCTTGGAAGATAGCGTTTTCTTTATAGCTTCATTTATCGTTAAACCTTTTATCACGAGCGCTTTTACTTCCAAAACTGGAATACCAATATCTAAACTTCTAACAATACTATCAACTTGTCTCAATTTATTTTCAATCGAATAATATGCCTTTAGAGCCGCTGCTAAAGCATCTCTCTGATGACTATCACTCACTCTTATACATGTCTGTATCTTCAGATTCTCCAAAAATCTAGCAACGGCCTCTCTCTTCTCGTTTACTGACAAGCTATTTTTCGGTACATACAGGGAAGCGTTTAAAGCCGTAGCTAGTTTCTTGGCGAACATAGGCGGCGGATTCGAATCAGTAGCTACTATAAGCGTCTTTCCATACTCCGATAATATCTTCAATATCTGATTTCTACTAAGCCAGCGCTTGCTCATTAATAAGAGAGGATAGCCATCTATAGTAAGAATAGCTAAACCGGTTGAAATCCCCGGGTCAACGCCTACTATAAGGTACCTATCCTGCTTGGCTTTACGGATTTTCCTACGCCTAAATAGAGGGACGAATTCCACTTTGTCCCGAACGACGGGTTCTATAGTGACATGAACATCGTGTCCCTTTCTCGGCTTTATTAAGCCGAAAAGAGAACGGCGGGGAGCATATACTATAAAAATACTGCCCGAATAGCCGTGAGGCGATTTCCGGTAGTAAAGGTCGTAATCTATCTTATTTTTATCTAAAACTTCTTTAATTTCCCTCGTTTTCCTTAATATTAGAGAATCTATATTTCTACGATAACGTTCTCTACTCATGCCTCCCTGTGTAAGACTCCTACCTCGAGTTACAGTAATCCGTGTTTCATTTTCAAAGATAATAGCTTCCGAACCAACGCCCATTGAAGCTAGTTTAGCTACGATTTCAGAAGTTTTTAAAGGATCAATCTTCCCTCCATCATGTAAGCCGAGAGAACGGGCTAACGCCTCTAATTCATATTCTTTACCATTAATGATATTTACCTGGACGAGTTTAGGAGTCTTAAAGGAACGAGACATAAACGCGGCTATTTCTCCCGTATCCTCGCCTAGCTCATAGATATTATCTACTGCTACTATGTCGACTTCGTATTCATCTATGAGTTTAAGTAAACCTAGCTTCTCTACCTCGTTGATTCTCTCTTTAACCTTATCGTTCACGAGTATAGTCACGGCATATTTAGTCGTAGACCTGCTCGGGCTCTCACCCGGCAATATGTCCAGTCCCATAACTACGTGTCTAGCCATGCTAATCACTAAATATATTTAAGATGTTAGCATAGTTTGATACATCAACTTTTACCCTATACTTCCTTTTGAAAAATTTTACTATATTCTCCACGTCTCTTTTTAATAAAAATGGCGCACTCGGATGGTTTCTATCAACCCATTGAGGCCAGTCGAATATACAACATTCTTCCTCTGGAGTAATTATGATGTTATATTCGCTTAAATCTCCATGTACAATCCCTACATCATAAGCTTTCTTAACGTTCTCGAGTATCTTATCTAAAACATCCGCTGGATCTGAGAGAGGAGGAACTTCATATAAAACAACTCCTTCTACAAGAGAAGTGACTACTACATGCCTGTTCCAAGAGATAGGGCGAGGAACAGCGACGCCTTTGGGATATAGAATATTTAAACCTTCATACTCGCGCTCAGCAGCTAATCTAGCCTGATAAAGCCAAGATATATGTCTTCTATCCCCTATATAGGTCCTGTACTTCCGAGTCTGTCTAAAGCTAGTCCTGCCTAACCTGTGAAATTTAACTGCCACTATTTCATCGGAATACGTTAATCCCTCAAACACATCGGATTCCTTACCTACACCAATAGGCTTCGTGCTCAAACTCTTCAAAACCCCTCTTTTTACTAAGGCGTTTAAAGCTAAGCAATCGTAACCTCTCGTTGTTAATATATATCCTATATAGGCTCCTTTACGCCTCTGTACAACGCCTAAATGATAGAAGTTTCTAATTCTACCCTCGACCTTTTCAGGAGAAAATCCCGCAAGTTTAGCTATAACTTCAACTGGAACGTATTCGTAGTGAGCCATCCCTCTCTCAATAGCGTTTAAAATCCGGAAGTCAATTTCTTTCAATGATTTAAAAGCGTTTATCAACAGGTATATGCTCATTACTTCACCCGATGGTCAAGATATC
>QMRG01000039.1 GCA_003649235.1 Thermoprotei archaeon
TCAACAATTTATATTCCTTCCATATGGCATTAATGGACTCGTATAAGGCTAAATCGATGGTCGAACCAGAGGCAAAGACTTTGATTATCCCTCTTTTAACCAGATTTACGATAGAACTCGCGTATAATTACTAGTTGAAGAGAAGAAAGGGTATTGTATCTGGAGGAAAACTCCTAAAACCGATTGTGTTCTCATAGGCGTAGACGTGGGGCTTAGCGATAAAGCAGCGCTTATAGACACTAAGATTCAAGAAGAGGTTTTCTACTCTGCGGCTAAAGAGGGAGTATTTGAATGGTTGAAAGACCGTGAAATTGTGAAGAAGTATCCGCTCTTCGAGAATTTAAGGTTTGATTTTATGATAAAATGCAGTTCTTCCATCGGTTTTATAGAGATGAAAAGCGCCGTATTGCTATTTGATGGGGTTTACGCTGGCTACCCGGATTGTAGAAGCGTTAGAGGGAGGAGGCATATAGAGGAATTGATAAAACTCAGAGAGAAGGGGTTCAGGAGTATAGTGGTTTTCGCCGTGGCTCATCCTAAGGCTAAAGCCTTTAAACCTTATGGTGAGGGAGATCCTATTATGCCAGTATTGCTTAGAAAAGCTCAGAACGCTGGCGTTGAAATTTATGCTTTTAAACTGGCTTTGCTTCTTTCGCAGAATTTAGTAGAAATAGAAGATAATAGTTTAAGAGTTGTTTTAATCTAGAAGAATCCTATTGCTCTTACGCCGTTTTTCTTGATCCATTCCTCTGATTTCTTAATCACGTATATTGCTATCGTGAGCATGACTAGAGTCTCTAGGAGAGATATATTCAGCGCTTCTAGGAGCATGTAGGGTTGAGCTCCAGAAGCTCCTATTTTGGCTAGATGGGCGGAAGCTACATAGGGTACGCAGAGGAAAGGTATGGCGAAGAGACCGGGTATTCTATCTAAAGGTATCATTAATAATCCTATTACAGCGAAGTTGACTATCTCTAGCATGTTGTGGGGTATGCTCGTCTTCACTGATATAGCAGCTATCGTTATTCCATAAGCTAATCCTTGAAGTGCTAAAGCAATAAAGGATAATGTTAATAAGTAGGGATCGTTTATCGCCCATACGTTTGTCTTGAATACTCCATTGAGAATTGCTGAGATGAATAGTAGAGATACCAAGATTACGCTAAAGCTTGTAACTACTCTGCCTAATATAACCTTGAACGGCGAGATTCCTCTTAAAATATGTTCTTCTACCATTCCTATAGATATGAAAAAGTTCATCCAAGCCCCTATTAACGAAGAACATTGAGATATTATAGTCCAAGCAACTATAGTCCAGAAAGCTGATTTGACGGCTAGACCTAAATATTCTCCAGGCACGAAGAGCAATGCGCCTAGCACGAACAGGAAAACCCAAGCTGCTTCAGCTAATACAAGGTTTAGGAAAGACCATCTGTATCTCCAGAGCCTTAAAGTATGTAGCCAGAGTATAGCCTTAACCCTAGTTAGGACCATTTATATCGCCCCTCTCTCCATAGCTTTTTTCTCTCCGTATCCCATGAATAAGTAAGCTAGGAAATTATAGACAAGAGCTATTCCCAACAGTATTCCTATAAAGAAAGTTATTGGAGCCAGTTTAGGAGCTCCTATAATAGCAGCTACTCTTGCCAACTCTACCGTATAAGTCGTAGGTAGTATTTGAGAGATAAATCTGGCCCAGTAAGGCAATAGATAGGCAGGATAGAAGGCTCCTGAAAATAGGAGTATAAGCGGGTTTAACCAGCTCAGCACGTTGGTCTCCTCCTCGATAGTTATGAGAAACGACGCGAATAGAGCCGAAAAGCCAAGTAACGGTATCATTCCAACAGTTATGGCTAGAACTAAAACTCCTATTTTCATTAAACCACTGGAAAAACCTTCTATTATGATGATTAACGGCATAAATTCTGCCAGTTGTATGAAAGCACCGAGCAGGTATCTGGGAATATAGGAGAATATCAGCGTTGTAGAGGTCCTATTCGGGGATAAGAGAATATAAGGTAGCGTGCCGGACCATCTATACCACATTATGTTACCTCCAACACCCCACATTACGTCAAGCGCTGACATAGCAACGAGCGTGGAAGCCACATAATATATCACCGGGTCTACATCCATTTGGACGTTTTGTTTAAAAGCTCCCGGACTTCCGAAAAAGTATCCCATGCCAAGTATCAATGCTAGCATAAGGTATGGCCATAGAAACATAGCTAGAAAAGCAGCTCTATTATTTTTATAAAAGTATATTTCAAGCATAAAGCCCGATTTTATCAGAGTTTTCAAACTCATACATCCCACCTAGAAGCCTGTTTTGCCAGTAAGCTTAATGAAAACATCTTCGAGCGTCGGCTCTCTAATTTCAACTCTCCTTACGCTACACTTATGCTCGTGCAGTACTCTAAGCGCTTTAGCCGTTATTTCATCTACATTTCCTGGAGGAACTACGACTTTTACCCGATACCCTCCATTTTCAGCGAAAATGCTAGATGGATGACCTGTCGTTTCTCTCAATTTTAATAGTAGAGTTTCTTGTGGAACTTCAGCTGGCAGAAATGCGAATATCTCTAACGACATGTTATCAGCGACTCTCTGTTTAAGCCCTTCTACAGTGTCTAAGGCTATTATCTCGCCCTCATTTATTATAGCCACTCTATCACATACAATCTCCGCTTCGAACATATTGTGAGTAGTAATCAATACTGTCTTACCTTCTTTATGAGCTATCTTAACAAGCATCTCTCTAAGCATCCTAGCCGATGGAGGATCTAAACCCAGAGTAGGCTCATCTAGAATAACTAATTGAGGATCTATGAGGAGTGCCCGTGCCAGGCTCAGACGGGCTTTCATGCCTAGAGAATATTCCTCATAGAGCTTGTCTCCAACTTCTAGCTGTTTTAACCCCACTAGTTCTAACAATTCTTCAACTCTGTTTTTTAAATATTCTCCGTTTAACCCGTATAACATACCGAAGTAGATTAGGTTTTCCCGCCCGGTTAACTTCCAGAAGAAGCCTTTCTCCACTGATAAGGAAACTCCTATAACTTTTCTAACTTTGGCAGCTTCCTTTACTACATCATAGCCCAGTACTCTAGCCTCTCCTCCATCCGGTAAGAGGAGAGTGCTAAGTATCTTAACAGTGGTAGTTTTGCCAGCGCCGTTAGGGCCTAATAAGCCGAAAACCTCGCCTTTTTTAACGTCAAATGATATACCTTTTAAAGCGTGAACTATCTTTTTCTCTCTTTTGAATAAGCCTTTTCTAAGATATGTTACATAACTCTTTGTTAGATTTTTTACGATTATAGCTTTATCCACTTTCAAATCACCTAAACTCAATCTTTTTTGAGTTAAAGTTATTTTTATCTGACTTTAACTCATTATATGAAGACTTATTTATAAACTTTTTGGAGGTTTTAATCTGTAGCTTCAACTTTTATAGCCTCGCCTATTTCCGCTTTCTTATCCACTATTAAAGAATCTGTATAGTATACTTTCTCGATTTTACAGTTCTCTCCTATAGTGGCTATTTGAGCTTTAAGTTCATCACATTCCACGTTTTCTAATATCGCTTTTAAAGCTTCAATTCTCCTTGCCTTTAAAACGCCTCTATGTTTCTTACCCACAATCACTTTTATAGGTCCCAGCTCTACATGAAACCAACCCAAATCCATTAGAACTCTACGTCTCTTAGGCTTACTCCTAACTTCTATGAAATCGGTTTTTATCGAATCCACTTCAGATTCTCCGAGCACTTCTATTTCCATCTTTGAAGCTTCAACTCTGGAAGCTTTAAATAATCCGTTCACTTTAAACGTTTCAAACTTGCCCTCATCAAATAGCGCTGAACCGGAGATTTCAGCATCTTTTACGTCCATCTTCTTCCTAACCTTTATCAAACCAGCTACTCGAAGAACCTCAGCTTTTAAATCTTCAGCTATATTAGCCGCTCCCGATACTTTAACCGTTTTTGCTCTAACACTTCCATTTACTTTAAAACTTCCCGAGACCGATACTAGGTCCACGTTTAGAAAACCTTCAACTTTAGCCGAGCCGGAAACCTTCAGTAGTTCATTTTCAAGATACCTACCGCTCCCCGAAATTTTAACTACTGCTCTACCAGCTGTAACTTCTCCAGCTCCAGAGATCTCGACACCTTCAGTACGTTCTAAGTATTTCTCAAATTTCTCTACGCCACTCACTCTACTCCACCTGCTTCGCGGAGAATATCTCTTATTTCTTTAAGTAATTCATTAATTTCTCGAAGTCTTTTCATGATAAGCATCTCTACTTCTTCATAGCTTAAATCTGCATACTTCAACTCGCTATTCATTTCCAACACCTCCTTTTAATACATCTCTAATCTCTTTGAGCAAAACTACAGTTTCGTCGAGCGTCTCAAGCATAGCTTTTTGTCTAGCCATGTATATTCTTAGAATTTCATCGCTCTGCGACTTCGCCACTTTGACCGTTTCTTCCTCCTTCTCCCCGATGAGAGCAAAGCTCATACCCCATCCTGCGATAGCCAGCACGATTATCCCTATAAAAGCCAAGCCAGTTATAACTGCCGAAGCTAAGTCTCCTCTAGAATATATCTGAGCTGCGAAGTAGCCTACCACAATACTTACCACGGTAGACCCTATACCTGGTAGTAAATGTGCCAGTTTAACCATCTAGCTCTCCTCCACTAATTTTTTAATTAGATCAGAAGAAACTACGAGTTTGAAAGGACGCAGTTTATAATACTTTCTCACGTGAGGCCTTTCTCCTATCACCGTTTCGTAGCTACTCTCAACCAATCCCATTTTCTCCAGAGAAGACATGTATAAGTGGGTTAAGGCATAAGATACTTTAAGCTTTCTCTGTATCTCGCTTATATACATAGGTTTTTCAGCAAGCATAGCAATAATCTTCAACCTGTGCTCGTTAGCCAACAAGCTCAACACCTCCATCAATTTTTTAAGACTTTTAATCTCGATTTCATGCAAGCTCTTACCCTCCAACACACGTCAAAAACACCATTATCAATTTTAATTGATACCAATCTAATTAATTTAATACCTATTATATAAAGTTTATGCTTAGAGAAATCGTGATAACAATACGTTGAGGGTATCTACAGTTTAATTTAAGACTTTATAAAAATAGCATACCTATGCGATCCACGCCTCTTAATCTTCACGTCAAAGTTCTCTTTTAAAGCACTCTCAAGTTCTCTATAGAAATGTTGATTTACAATCTCTCTTGGCGGATAAAGTCTAGACATCAAACCTTTTAAAATGTTTATATCAGTCGTATTCCTTACATAAGAAATATAGCCATAGCGGATTAAGGTTTTCAGTTTTATTGAAAATGTTCGAGAACGAGTAGATTTTAACAATGTTTTACATACTTCTATAGTCCTTTTTAATACTTCTCTTTTGAGTTCTATAATATATGGTGTTTTCTTTCTTTCTATAGCCAAGAGAGATTGAACTGCCATTGTTAAAATATAGGAAAGAGTTATTAATAAAATGAATCTTTTTCTTTATTTTTCAAGTGTAATATTAAGCAGTTTACAAGAAAAAATTTAAATTATTTAAAGGAAAATTTCTTATATCGTCAAATGTAATATTCAATGGTCGACGATGTCGACGTCTAAAACTCCTTCAATCTTAACAGGTTATTTATCGTTTTTCGTTAGTTTGCTTATCTTATTATCTGGCATAAGTATACTTCTCATACATGTAGGTATTACAGGTTTGCAGGCTTTAATGGCGCTTATATTTATTGCCGTTGGAATAACGGCACTACTGCTTTCCCTTCTTTTGTTCACTCCCCAGGTTATAGTTTTGATGGATAAAGATGACATATACAACTTTCTAAACGATAGCGAGAGGAAAATACTGGAAACTGTCGCCGAAAAAGGAGAACTCTCCCATACTCAACTCGTTGAATTAACAGGATTCTCGCATGCTAAAGTTTCTAGAATTACCAAAAAATTAGAGAACATGGGTTTAATATATCAATACAGAGAGAATAAGAGGAAAATGGTAAAATTAAAAAGTAAGACTAGAAGGATAATGGGAATTTAATTATTCAAAAATCACTAGTTATTAGTGGAAAAATAGCATATATTAAAAGATATTTTTAATAAAATTGAATATTTTATTAAGCATTAATGTTCGAATATATCGAACTTTTTTGAGTTAAAATATGAGATAGCTTTTTTCAAAAGTTTTAAATAGTTTATCCTTAGTATACATAATGGTCGTTGAATATGAATAAAAGAATAGCACTGATCATCATAGTTTTAACGCTACTTTTCTTCGCCTCTCTCGAATATGCAACTGCTGAAGAATGTCTCCTAGATATATCATTAGTCTTAGATACTTCTGGGAGCATGGGTAGTTCTTGGGATGGATCTACTAGAATAGATGTATTAAAAGATTCAGTAAAAAGCTTTATAGATGCTCAACCGGAAGATGGAACTAGATGGGTAGGTATTGTAAGCTTCTCTTCTACAGCTACTGTAGTTCATAATTTAATCAAAATAGATGACTCAGGAGATAAAACAAGTTTGAAAAATGCCATTGATGCTCTATCAGCGAGTGGAAGCACCGCTATGGATGCTGGTATCCAAACTGGAGCTACCATGCTGATACCTGGTTCTGGCAGAGCCGATTGCTATAAAGTTATGATCGTAGTATCTGACGGCTATCCAGATGACGATGTTGCCGCTGAAAATGCGGCTAACGCGGCGAAGGCTCAAGGAATCGTCATTATAGGAGTTTTCATAGGAAGTCCGTCAGGAGATGGAGATGAATTTCTACGCGATGAAATCGCACAACACCCGTACTATCCATATTTCATTAATGTAACTGATCCAAACGACTTACCGACAGCATTTGAAGATCTAGCTAATAAGATATGCATATTAGCGAAGCCTAAGAAACCAGTAGGAGGCGGAATCATTCCCTTAAGCAAGTTTGAACTGATAGTTCCATGGATTGTCTCAGCGGCCGTTATCGTAGCAACTATCGCCTTTGCTAAAAAATATATATTTAAATTCTAATTTTTCCAATTTTTTTAGTAGAGTACGGATTCAAACGATTCTTTCACGGTGTTTAATACTACGTGAGTATTAGTTCTATCCACGTAGTCCATCGCCAGTATAGTTTTAACAAGCTTGTTTAATTCCCGTCTATTTCTAACTCTAGCTATGACCATAGCGTCTGTCAAGCCAGTCACGTCGTAGACGGCACAGACGCCGGGGAGTCTGGCTATATCCTCTTCAACTTTCATAAGCCTTCCTTTAAGTATGGATACTTCTATTATAGCCGTTAAATCGAAACCTAATTTCTCGTAGTCTACTACTATCGTATACTTCTTTATTATCCCCTTTTTCTCTAACTGCCTAATCCTCGCCGAGATGGTGTTTACTGAGACTCCAATTTTCTTAGCTAGCTTCCTTAAAGATTGTCTAGAATCGTGAGCGAGTTCTCTAATTATCAACCAGTCTAAATCGTCTAATTCGACAGATCTACTCATAGTATCTTTAAAATAATTCATTAAGGTATTTTTAAATTATTATGATAATTTATCTCCTTCCCAGCATAGAACTTAGCATTTCCTCGTATTCACCGATTTTATAGATTTTCTTTACACGACCATCGGCAAGTCTTATTACTCTATTACAATACCAGACCAGCTCTAGGTTATGGGTGACTAGTATTATAGTTAAGCCGTATTCTCTATTTAGTTTTTTAAAGACTTCCATCACGGATTTAGCGCTTTCAGAATCTAAATTACCCGTAGGCTCGTCGGCAAGTAGAAGCTTAGGCTTTCCAACTATAGCCCTGGCTATAGCTACTCTCTGCTGCTCTCCACCGCTCAACTGGTTAGGCTTATGGAAAGCTCTATCTCCTAACCCAACCATTTCGAGAGCTTCTAAAGCTCTCTTCCTCCTCTCCTCTCTAGGAACTCCCCGCGCTATCAGCGGCATTTCTACGTTTTGTAAAGCCGTAAACCTGGGGATGAGGTAGAACATCTGGAAGACAAAGCCTACTATTTTATTTCTATAATCGCTCAACTCCTCGTCTGAAAGCTCGTTAATTTTAACTTCTTCAACTACGACTTCTCCTTTAGTCGGTTTATCTAATCCACCGATTATATGTAGTAACGTGCTCTTACCGCTGCCTGAAGGTCCTACTACTCCTAGAAACTCTCCTTTTTCAACATCGAAGCTGGCGCCTCTAAGAGCCTCAACCCTAACGCCGTCCATATCGTAGATCTTCCAGACGTCTCTAACTACGACAAAGCTACTCATACCTCAACGCCCTTACAGGATCTAAACTAGCTGCTCTCCTAGCGGGTAGCAGGGAAGCTACGAGATTGGCTAAAATCGGCAATGCTATCGAGAGTAGGGTTATAGAAGGGGTTATAGTCGCTTTAAGAGTATAGCCGAAAACAGGTATTCGGACCAGCGAGGATAAGAACATGGCTATAGCTACTCCCGAGATAGAGCCTATAATTGATATGACTGCGGCCTCCATCAGGAACAGCAACAGTATATCTCGAGACTTGAAGCCTATAGCCTTCAATATGCCTATCTCTCTGGTTCTTTGAATAACGCTTATAGTCATACTGTCAAAGACCCAAAGCGCTGTAACACCTATTCCTACAGAAGATACAACTCCAAGTATGGTTTGTAGAGCAGTTACGAATATCGAGACTTGATTTATCATGGCAGCTGGAGAAAACACTCTAGCGTGTGGAGGAGATAAAGCTCTAACCTCCTTCTCTACGTTAGATACGTATCTCGAATCCTTAGCCACGACTACTACGAGATTGTAGACTCTCCTCTTGGCGATATAGGTGAAAAATGCTTCCGGCTCTACATATATTGAATTATCAGGGTTCATGCCAGGTCCTCTAATTCCACCAGTTTCTTTAGCTAAGCCTATTATGTAAAAAGTGATTTGTTTAGCTTTCCCTACCGAGACTTGAACCGTAAGAGTTTCACCTACATTCCTCAACTTCTGACCTGTCTGCGGGTCTTTCCAAACATCACTGCCAACGATAACTCCCAACCCGCTCATCTCATAGGAACCTTCTTCAATTAAATCCTCTAGACTGGTGACTCCTAGGAATTCTGGCAACCATTTAGGCTCTATAGCTACCAAGGTTACGGTTTTCACTCCGGAAGGATCTACAAGTTTTATAGTCTCAAAAGTTATGCCGAATGCATCTTCGACTTCATAGATATTCCTGTAATAGGCTAGATCCGCTTCAGTCAACCCTATACTACTGAAAATGTAGATAGAGTTTGCGGCTAAAGTCTTCTCCATCTGTTCTCTAAAAGCTATTTGGAAAGACTCGCCTACTCCCAAAGCTAGGGAAAGAGCTACTACGGCTATTATGACGCCGAGGACGGCTCCAAGAGTCCTTCCACGTCTCTCTTTTAAACTGGCGAGAGCTAAGAACGTGTAGTCGGAGAATTTCAATAAATCACCCTCTCCTCTTCTTATAGAAGTAGAGAATAGACGCTATGGAGATTATAGCTATTAAAACGGCTATTAGATAGATGTAATATCCTTCATAAGGATTAGCTTCTCCCCCACTTGTAGAAGACTCGGCTTCTAAAATTTCCACTTCAAGAACCCTAGTGGTAGTCCATTCAACTCCATACACGTCTTCACACACAACTTTAAATGTGATGATCTGCTTGCCTCTACTTAGAGCTTTAAAGGAGAATGGGATGCTCGTAGGCGCCTGTGGTTGGATTTGACCTAGGAAGTAGTAGGTTTTTCTCAGCGGTTGTAGACCTTCTGAAGCCTCAACAGTGACATTTACCTTGTTTAAAGCTTGAGAACCCAAGTTTATCAAGGTTAGCGAAACTATAACAGTTTCCCCAACTTTAGGCTTTGACGGAACTATTTCAACAGATGTTATAGCGAGCTGAGCTTGCTCTACCACAAATACGCTAAACGAATCTCTAACAGTTATTTTCGCTCCTTGCTCGCTCTCGTAGGTTAGTGAATACGCGATATTCTGAGCACCCATGGCCGTGCTAGGCACGCTGATGACTACTTTATATCTCCTCGATTCTCTAGGCTTTAAATCTCCTAGCTCTATAAACTGCGGCTCGACAACTACTTGTGAATTCTGAGGTATCTGTATCTGTAAGAAAGCATCTTTCAAAGTAGAATCTCCTATATTCTTAACCTCTAGAAAAACTTCGTTTGAAGATCCTGCTCTAAGCTTGCTAGGCTCCGCTAGGACTACTATAGCCGTCCCTGTGGCTGAGGGCACTACTATACTTAATCGATCAACCCTAACGTTGCCGTAGGCGTCTACATAGTCAGCCTCTACATTTACAGAAACTTGTGGAGAAAACGGTATTAGCGAAACAGCAACCTCCAAGCTTTCTCCAGGCTGGAGTTTATCAACTCTCAATTTTAGAGGCTCTTCAACATCTAGTAGAGCTGCGCCCGTAAACGAGATAGTAGCCGAGAAGTCTAAAGCGTCTCCAGTCCCCGTATTCTTTAAAATTATCGTCAATACGTTTACAGAGTCTCCCACTATAGTACTCGGAGAAATAAGCGCTGAAATCGACGGATTCCCATAAAATCTCAGTTTAAAGCTTATCGATGCCCTACCCTGAGTTTTCACAACTTCATAGCCGAACCTCTTCTGCCTCGCAATTCCACCATAGTTTATGTAGAGAATAGCGGTATACTCTCCATAGACATCGCTCGTGTTCACGAGGAAGGTTAGCACTTTAACTGTGCCCGGATTCCAAGACCCTATAGTAGTAGTATCCGGCGGCATTACCGAGCCATGCTCCAGTGCTAATTTAGCCGTTACATCTAGTAGAGCTTCCTCCCCGTAATAGGCGACTTCGAGTTTCAGAACTGCGACTCCGTTTTCTCCAGCTGGCAGTCTAGACCAGGTAGCCGAATTTAACACGAATTCTCTATTAGGATATGCAGAGATGCTGGATAGTTGTAGAGAAGTTAAAGCTATTATCACCACAAGTATTAAAACAAGCTTTTTCATCATTTCTCACCCACAATTTTCTCTAATTCTTTGATAACAGTCCTCAACCTATGTTTAACATCTTCTGGTAAAGAACCATACTCAGCTACATAGTCTTGAAGATAACTTGTCAAAGATTCAAACCTATCGGCGACATCTTCTAATGTTCTAGCTGGTAGGATAACCGCTACTTCTTTCGCTACCTCCTCTCCTTTCTCCGTAAGCCTGTACAATTTCCTGCCGTCTTTCTCCTCGTGATATATGAAACCTTCTTTTTCCAATAGTTTAAGCAGAGGGTATATCGTGCCTGGAGATGGACGCCAAAAGCCGAGCGTAGTTTTCTCAAACTCTTTTATTATATCCATACCTGTCATAGGTTTTTCTCTTAGCATGCAGAGTACTAGATATTTTAATGGGCTTCTCCGAGCCCACGCGAAAGGATATACCATTTTATCGAATATCGATATCGAAAATCGATATATAAACTTATCGTAAAGCTACGACGAGTCTTTGATCAAGTATCGGCTTTGATGATTGTGCATCTTAATATTAATCTTGGTGGTTAGGCATGTTTGTCTCCTGAAGCTATAAGGTTGAATAAGAATAGAGTTGTTCCCAATAAGGTTACAATTATATTAATAATTTAGGGCCTTTTCAAAGTTAGGTACCCAAACGTTAAGGCTAAGTATTTAAGGATAGAACTTTAGAGAGACTTTAAAGCCTCTCGTAGAGAATATCGTTATTGGATAAGATGCCTTCTAGTTTTTAGCAATTCTAAAATTCAAATATCCGCAGCTAATGTCGTGCAGTTATCGGAGTCGCAAATTTCTAGAATATAGTAATATTATAGTCTTCTTAAATAGTCATAGTATTATACAGTTTTTCTAATAACGGGAATAACTCTTTTGCCGTAAAATTCTCTGCTGATCTCGCAATAAAGAGATAGTATTTTTTCCGCCTCTTTTTATTATTCTTTATTTGAAAACCTTGAATTCTCATCCGTTCCCCTCTAATTTCAATTTTGTTTGCATAAAAAGGTTCTTTATCGACTATTTTGAAAGTTTTTAGGCAAATATTTTTTAAAGACATTACATAGAATGATTTCAATAATTTCTTTTCAACACCAGCTGATTCCATTAGAACACGGATTGGAATAATATCTCCTAATACGTACAAAAATAATGCTTTTTTAGATTTTAATTTTTCAGCAAATTCTTGAAGTATTTTATATGCTTTTTCATCAGCTTTTGATGTTTTATACGAAGATATGGCTGCGCTTACTATAGAAGCTTGTAAAACATATTTGTATTGCGCTATCGGTACAAGAATAATCATTTTGTTAAATAATAAAAGACCAATATAGTAACGGGTAATACGATTACCTCCGACTGCATAACCGTATTTTTCCGTGTACATTAAAATATATGTTAAAAGAATATTATTTTCTTTAAGACAGGTTTTGCAATAAACGGCATTTACGCCCGGTAGTTTAACAGCACATTGTTCACATATAGGTCTTTTACAGTAAGCGCAGTTTGCGATACTTGGACTTTCAATATGCATATAGCATTTATTCGGCGAAGCAGAATTATCTTCTAGCTGGGAGCTAGACGAGGACATCGTCCCTCATTATAACTTACTTATTCTCTTATTTATAATTAATTCAATTGATTATTAAAAAGTGTTAATTTTAAAATAATTCGCCTACCATAAGCTTTTTAGAAACTATTGAAAGTGCAAGAAAAGAATCCGTTCACATGGTTAAAGCACTTCTCTTATGTTTGGGAATAAGACTTGAGGTAATACTGTATAGTGATAGCATACCCAGCACCCCTCTACTCTCTATATATGGGCTTTTGAGAATTTTTATTTAAAACATCAATTGGAATTGTTAAAGAATCAAAGATTAATGGGTCTAAAAGGATAATATAAACCTAGAAATAGGATATTTACATCACAATTTTATACAAATCTTAATAAGCCTGCAACTATTTTCCGCCCTTAAACTCTTTTAGATGTTTGTTAAAAACTTCCATGAAGACTTTATACGCTTTCTCCATGTAAAGACAGATAATAACTCTCTTAACGTTTCTCGCTATTGGATCGAAATCTTCTAAAACCTTAACTAGTATTTCTGCACATCTCTCGTAGGGATAGCCGAAA
>QMRG01000040.1 GCA_003649235.1 Thermoprotei archaeon
ATTAAGGCTCGAAACGAGCAATCAGTTTCTCTGGAAGAGAGCAACACGCGTCTACGACTTTTAACCTATAGCGTTTAATGTATTGTTGAAGAGGGAGTACTATTCTATCAATAACTCTTTTTTCTAATAAGAGCTTATCAAGTGTAGGCTTATAAAATGCGGGTCTCATACACCCAAGCGCGATTTCTCCCTTATATATGTTTCTCGCATAACTAATTAGATCCACGATCTCCGTTATATCGGGTGGTTTGACATGCTCCATTGGAGTTCCTCGAGTAGGCGTTAATACTAAAAATATCAGTATATGTGGGTCTAAAACATTAAACAATATGTTCAAAGCGTCGTATTCGCTCTTAATAACTCCATAGTTTAGTCCTATAGGGATATGAACCGCGACGTACAATCCTTCTTCGTATAAATTTCTTAACGTGGTTAAGAAGTCTATACTCGAACGGTTTTTAAGATTCATTACTTCTCTTATTACAAAGTCATCTACTACTAATTGATAATCCACGACATCTATTCCAACCTTCTTCATCTCAGCAATGGTTTTATTATTTACTAATCCAGGATGCACGCTTATTACTAAGTCGAAATCCTTTTTTATCTCCTTGATAACAGGCAAATAGGGACCTATCGGTAATTGACCGTACTCGTTAAATCCGCCACTTATCAATAATCCTTTAAATCCTCTTTTCCAAAGAATTTCTGCTAAAGAGTATAGTTTCTTCGGAGTAGGTGCGCTGTACATTTTTTCCAGGTATTTTCCCTCGCAGAACTTACATTTTAGCAAACATGCAGAGCCAGTTATACTCACAACTGCGTATTTTCTCCCCGGTATAAAGGCTTTCAAAAACTCACCTCAATAGTTTTTCTAAATTTATCATTTTCAGAGCGTTTGATAATTCGTTAATCAACTTGGCTCTGTCCTTTTTCAACAATTCATTACTTGGATAGTTGTACATTTTGCTAGGTGTTTCATTATAAAACGGTCTATTGCAACCAGGACAACCGCTTGTAAGCAGAGCTTGTAGCAGAAATTCGATATCCGGAATTTCTCTCGCGTTCCTTGATAATAGGAATCTAGCAATCTGTACTATTCTATATTCAAGAATTTTTGGTTGAGGGAGATTGTATAGATGAGTGCCTTTTACTGGTGTGAATGCGAAGAGAGCAATTTCACAACCTTTGTCATATAGAATTTTCATAGTATTAATAAAATCTTCAATTTTTTCTCCAAGACCGAAGATCAGATGAATAACAACTTTCCTTTTACCGAAAATTTTGACGGCTTCGTCAATAAACTTCATATACCTATTCCAACTGTAGGGTTTTCCTATTTTGTGGAAGATCTCCGGAGTAGCGGCATCCAATCCAATTCCAATATAGTCTACACCATTTTCCTTGTATGCATAAAGAATGCTGCTTTCTACAGGTGTTAAAGCTATGGAAATGGGGAGGCGTATCTTATGCTGTCTAATTTTAAGTATTATCTCTAAAATCTCTTTTTCAAATCCAGGTTTTACGACGCTTTGAATGCATATTCTAGTAAAACTCTTCTGTTCTTTAATTCGATTTATTAAATCATTAAGAGATATTACAGGCCAAGGAATGCGAGAGACATACTCTTTGCTCGCGTTGTTAATGCTGGATTGAGGACAAAATTTACAGTTCGCTAGACAACCATTCGCGGCATATTGCAAGATGTAAACTGTAGTAGGTTCAGCCAGCATAGCTATTTTTCTTATTCCTAATTGGCTTAGAGTTCCTATGGAAGCTCTGACTTGCACAACAAAAAATTAGAGTAAACAATTAAAACAATTATGTTCAAGTGTGAATATATGTGGCGTTTAATTGTTAACGAAGGAGACGTATACTGGAACATGGGACTAGATGAAGCCATGCTGGAGCTTAAACGGAAAGGCTTAATCCCTAATACCCTCAGGCTCTATGTTATAAAGCCGAGTGCGATTACTATAGGCTATTTTCAAAAAGTAATAGATGCCATTAATCTGGAATATCTCGAAAAAAAGAATATCTCCTTTACCCGGCGTATAACAGGTGGAGGGTCGGTATATCACGACGCAGAAGGCGAAATCACTTACAGCGTGATCGCTGATCTCAATTTTATACCACTTGACCTACAGGAAAGTTATAGATTTATTTGTAGAGGGATTGTAGAGGCGCTTCATATTTTAGGTTTAGAAGCCGAATTTGTGCCAATAAACGATGTAGTGGTTAACGGGAGGAAAATTTCGGGTAGTGCCCAGGCAAGGAGGGGGGATGCAGTATTGCAGCATGGAACGCTAATGTATAATACAAATCTTGATCTCTTAGAGAAGATTTTGAAAGTTTCTAAAGAAAAACTCATGGATCGAGGAGTTCTATCTATAAGAGATAGAGTTACTACGGTGTCTTTAGAGCTGCATAGGGAAGTTAATAAAGAAGAGGTTTTAGAAGCTCTTAAGAAAGGGTTCGCGAGGGCTCTTCATGTAAATTTTCGAGAAGAGGATCTCACTAAAGAAGAACTTTCTCTAGCAAAAGAGTTAGCTAGCAAATATTCGAGTAGAGAGTGGAAGTTTAAGAGGTAGAGAATTTGGTTGAAAGAATGGAAATCGTAAAACGAATACCTGGTGGAAAAACGCTTAAAGTTGAAGTAGAGCTAGAAAAAGGTATAATAAAAAAGGTAGTTTTTAGTGGAGATTTTTTCGCGTATCCGCCTGAAGTCTTTGAAGAATTGGAGGAATCATTAAGATACACACGTATCGAAGAAATTGAAGAGAAGATCAGAAAATACCATGGGAAAATAGCTTTATTGGGTTTATCACTTGAAGATATAATTTCAACATTAAAAGAACTTTTGGAACTCAGCTAGAAATTTAAGGAAGGTTGATAAGGTAATTATCGCTGATGAGGGTCTGGAGCTCTGAGCTATCTATGCGATGATGTCATGAAATTCCTGATTCAAGTATTTTAAGAGCTTCAGCTATCTTCATTTTCAGATCATAAATACCAGTTTTCTTCGTAGTTTCCAGCATAGAATTTATTTGTTCTAACATAAATCTTATTTCAGGAGATAGTTTTTTCCCTTTTAGGGCTTTTTCGATTATTTTTTTAACCTTTTTAATATCCGATAAGGTACTGGAGACATAAACTCCTGCTAAGAAATCTGGCGCTGTAAAGATGCTTTTCGTCATTGCTAACATATAGAGTGTTTTCATAGAATCCCTTCTCCTTTTTATGTTCTCGGCTATGAGTATCTTGGCGTAGGCCATTCTCAACTTCTCATATATTTTATCTATGTAACTCTTGCCCACACCATGAGTATGACGGAATAATTTAAAAGTGTTTTCTAAGGATATAGCAAATGTTTTAAATCTTTTCGGATTATTTGCGTTGGGGTCGTTGAATGCGAAAGGTGACGGTACGTATACCTGTAAATTTCTATTTCGAAATGAAGAAGATGATCGAGGAAGGAAGAGCAGAATCCATATCAGATATAGTGAGAGATGCCCTAGAATATGTCATAGAAAGATATTCCAAAATGTTAGATGAGAGGTGATGACTATGGCTTTAAGAGGTAATGAAGTCGAAGTAGAGGGTATTAAAGAACCTCCTCCCCCTCCTCCTTTGATATTGACGCCAACAGGTATTGAAGGTTTAGATGGAATTATAGGAGGAGGATTCATTAAGGGAAGAACATATTTAGTTGCTGGAGAAACAGGTACTGGGAAGACGATTTTTTCATTAAATTACTTGGTTTATGGAGCTTCTATAGGAGAGCCTGGAGTGTATCTTCTGGTTGATGAAGATTATGAGGACTTCATAGGTGGAGCTCTTTCCTTCGGTTGGGACCTAGAAGCCTTAATTAAGAAAAATCTTCTAAGCATTCTCACTCTACTACCGGACTTTGCTGAGAAAATGAAAGATAAGCCCATAGAGACTATAGTGAAATCTTTAGTTTTTAATTTAAAAAACGAGGCTATGAGAATTGGAGCAAAGCGGTTAGTAATAGATCCAGTAGCGCCTTTAATCATGGGGGAACGAGATCCGACGTGGACGCGGAGCTATATCAGGAACTTAGTCATATCAATAGAAAAAGAGATAGGAACAACTAATATTATAACCTCCGAAATACCCACAGGTAGCAATGCGTTAAGTCGTTTTGGAGTAGAGGAATTTTTAGCGGCCGGAGTGATAGTCCTTGGAATCGAGAGAATTAAAGGCGAATTTATACGCACACTTTTCATACGTAAGATGCGGTGGAGACCTGTTAAACCAGCTATGTATCTGTTTAAAATAGAGACTGGAAGGGGAATTGTAGTTGACGGTAAGATAAAGGTTTAGACGAAGGAAAATATAATTTTCTGAAATTATATTTTCAATATGGCAGATGATTGGGAACACGGGTTCTGAAGATGATGAAAGAGGCTAGGAAGATGCCATATAGCCGATGAGGAAGATAGGGAAAACTGTAGATGGGGTGAGGAAACTATCTCACGCCGAGGCTTTTAGCTGTGAGAAAGGGTCAAAATAAAGCTAGAATAAACCATATAATATTTCCCCAGAGAAAGTAAACAACATAGCCTATTTCTATAAAGACTATCAAAGGAAGCAAGGGACTTACCCATACTTCCTCTTCTAAGCTTATATCATTCAGCTCTTCCTCATTTTCCTCAAGCTTTACTCCTATTCTTAACCGTCTTTCTCCATTTTTTCTAGTTTCGGCTAGCGAGTACATATATTTTTTCTTTAGATAAGTACTATATGAAACTCTATAAGCCGTCAAAAAACATAAGATTTTTCTTTTTATATCTTCTTTTTCAAAATCTCTAAATATATTACCGCGAGTAAATAAATAAGCTATATTTCGCAACAGAATCAGTGGTATCACGGATAGAGAAAATAAGGTGCTGTTTACAAAAATCGCGAGTGGAGGTAGTAGAGAAAAGGGATCTTTGCCGAGAGAAGGGATCTCATTGATGCTAAGTATTATTAAAGCTTTTGCGTCTGCGCCGCCCATAAAGGCGAATTTGTATAAGATCAACGATATAGATATCCCAGCAGTAAGAGATAGAATGTAAAGAATTGAGAGGAGCTTATTCTGAATTAAGAAGTTAAACCTGTAAAGGAGTAGAGGAAGGCTAGCTATCAGCATCGAGTACCAAACATAGTCTTCTATTTCTCTGGATTTAATATCCATGTAGGAGGCTATCGTTAAGCCTATCAGATTTATAATGAATTGAATCAGTTCCGGCGACATGGATTACCACGAGTTTAGTAGTAAGATAAAATTTAGCTAAAGCGTATATTTTAATTTAAGTGCGTGTTTACAACTACAGGAGAGATGATAGGTGAATAGGTAAATGAAGAAAGACAGGGTACGAGAACTCGCGTTTAAACATGCTGTTATAAACGCGGTAAAATATGGAGGTAAAGCTGACTTTAAAGCAGTTATCAGCAAGCTTTTCAGAGAAGATCCTTCTCTCAAGCCTTATGCTAGGGATATAGTGCCTATAGTTAGGAAAGTCGTGGAAGAGGTCAATAAGAGAAAGCTAGAGGAACTTAGGAAAATTTTAGAGGAAAAATGGCCTGGAGAACTTTCTAAAAGAGAAAAAGGTGAAGGTAAAAAAAGTCTTCCTCCATTGCCTAATGTGGATAAATTTAAACAAATTGTGACTCGCTTCGCCCCCAATCCGGATTTTGTACTACATTTGGGTAGTGCACGTCCTGCCATATTAAGTTATGAATACGCTAGGATGTATAATGGCAAGTTTATTTTAAGATTTGAAGATACCGATCCTAAAACGAAAACGCCGATCCTCGAAGCTTATGAGGCTATAAGAGAAGATTTGCGCTGGTTAGGCCTAAAATGGGATGAAGAGTATATTCAATCTCTGAGGATGGATGTTTATTACCATTATGCGCGAGAGCTTATTAAAAAGGGAGGAGCTTATGTCTGTACATGTCCACACGATAAGATTAGAGATTATCGAAAAAGAGGTATTGCTTGCGAGCACTCTATGGAGGAGGCTAATATACAACTCGAGAGATGGGATAAAATGCTTGAAGGAGCTTATGGAGAAGGAGAGGCAGTTCTTCGAGTTAGAACGGATATGAAATATCCTGATCCTTCTGTCAGGGATTGGATAGCTTTTCGAATAATAGATACTTCGAAAAATCCTCATCCATTGGTTGGAGACAAGTATATCGTATGGCCTACCTACAATTTCGCCTGTGGCGTAGATGATCATTTAATGAAGGTATCACATATTTTAAGGGCTAAAGAACATCAAACAAACACTATTAAGCAGAAGTATATGTATAGACATCTAGGTTGGGAGTATCCGGAAGCGATACATTTCGGACGGTTAAATCTAGAGGGTATGATATTAAGTAAGTCTAAAATTAGGAAGGGAATAGAGGAAGGAAGATATCTAAGTTGGGATGATCCACGGTTAGGAACTTTAATATCTTTAAGAAAAAGAGGCTTTCTACCTGAAACAGTATGGGAGATAATGATCGATGTAGGTGTTAAATCTTCGAGTGCTGTCATAAGTTTAGCGAATTTATGCGCTGTTAATCGAAAATACATTGAGCCCAGAGCAAATAGATATATGTTCGTACCTAATCCTGTAGAAATCAACTTAGTGGAGATTCCTGAGAAGTTGATAGCTAAAATACCTTATCATCCTTCGTTTCCAGATAGAGGTTTCCGCTCGATCCTTATAACGCCAGATAATGCATCAATATTTATCCCGGGAGAAGATCTAGAATCTTTGAAAAATAAAGAGGTTAGGTTCCTAGGATTGGCTAATTTTAAACTCGAAATCATAAAAGATAAACCCTTTGCCAAATACTTGAATGACGATACGGAATATGCTAAAAGACGTAAATTACCTATCATACAATGGGTGCCTGTAAATCGATATGTTCGCGTAGAAGTTGTAAAAGTAGAAAATGAAGACATAGTAATTATCAAGGGAGTTGGTGAAGAAGATGTAGGGAAGTTAAAGGTAGATGATAAAGTCCAGTTCTATAGGTTTGGCTTCGTGAGAATAGATGAAAACTTAGGGGATAGAGTGAAAGCATATTTTACTCATGAATAGGAAGTGTCCAAGGCTTTCCTTTTTTCAGGATTTCTTCTGGAATTTTATCTCTGTATATTTTTAGAAATTTTAAATCTTCATTTTTACGTTTAACTCTTATCTCGTCAGGAAGGAATATCGGTATCTCGTCTATAATAGGATACCATCTATTACAATTTTCGCAGAAAAATAAGCCATCGACTATCTCCTTTTTTATGCATTCTTCGCAAGGAGTTTCGCTTAATTCTTTAATGTTTTTCTCTAATAGACCGCAGTAAAGCTCGCATAAAGGTTTTTTATTCCATACATATTCACGTTCAGGATATATTTTCTCTTTGAAAACGTAAAGCTTTAAAGGGAATTTTTTATCGTAAGGACAAGCCAGTATGTCTATTAAACGATACTTCATATTATTATCTCACCTCGTAATTTCTCCTCTATAGAGTTGTTTTAATTCGCGTCTAATTCTCTCCTGCATGATTTCATTTATTATCTCTACACCTTCCTTCATTTTTCTTAAAGTTGAGACTGCGAGAACATGAGAGCAAATTCCTCGGCTTTTAAAACCGAAACAAGAACATGTAAGATCGCCGTTATCACCGATTTTTACTAAATGCCTAGATCTTCTTCCGATTACATAGTATAGAATATCGCTAATTCTGACGATTCTTCCCTCAGAAATTAGCCATGCGGCTTTTTCGACCATTCTCTGAAAAGCCTCATTGGAGATTTTATGTGACATTTTCTCTCCACTATATTATCATAGGAGAATTATAAGAAAATTCCGTCGTGTAAAGTAATTCTCTTAAGTACTATAGGGGGTACGGCGAGGCTCAGGCACCTTATATTCCCTTCGATATCTAAAGCTATTTCTCTTGTAGATTTTTCATTCACTAAGATCTTTACTTTTTCTATTCTTCCAGTATTTTCTAAAATGAGCCAGAGGTTCAAAGCATAATGGTAATCATTTTTAACAATAATAGAAACTCTACCGGTCGAAATATGAATGGATTGTACTTTCAGTTTTTTTAACACTTCCCTTGCTACCTTCTCAGCTTCCTCCGCCCAAATTTTAATGACTTTCCTTTCTAATTCTCTATCACCATACCAGAAATAATCGCTATCAAGAGCTATAGATAACGCTCTGTATGCTTGAAAAAGGGGGGATTTTTCATCAAAAAGCATTTCTTTTTTAATCCAATCAGGAATCGCATTATCTAACGCAGCGACCCATTTCGCCTTCTCCACTACGAAGTTCCAAAGATCATCTTTTACTCCTCCCGTCCACTGAGCATCGGAGAGGTAAATCCATGATCCTGATGGTATATACTTTAACTGCCTGAACGAATTTGAATCGTGCTGTTTTAGATAATCGGCTAACGTAATTGTTTTCAGAATATCCTTACTTTCTTCTATGTACTTCCAAAGATTATCAAAAAATACTGGTATATAGCTTCGTGTTCTAGAAAAGATCATCCAATTTTCACCGTCAAGAGCTATAACGCAAATCCCGCCAGGATATTTAAAATATCTACGTAGAAGTGCAAGTGTGAAAGCTCTAGCTTCTCTATCGGCGTGTTCTTCATCTTGAAAATTATTTCTAAAGCTTATCCAATCGCTAAGTTCTCTATCTCTAAAGAATACGATAATAGATCTCCCATTCTCTTCTATTTTATAGGGTTCGTATATAGAACCTTTCTCTCCTGAACTTGCATAGAAATGTTGATCACAGAGCACAGTATACTTATACCCGTTTCTAGAGTACAGCTCGATTAATTCTGAGCTCCAATACATTTCTGGTGTCCATACGCCAATCGGCTTATAACCTAGTATTTTTTCGGTTATTCTCCTACCGTAACTCAGTTCCCAATCCAGGATTTTTAACGCTAAATTTTTCATGCCATATCTGGAAAATATTTTTATAACTAGCCCTTGAACGGTGTGAGCAAAAAGATCTCCCAGTATTTCGATTCTTCCCTCACTTGCCATATTTCGAAAATTATCTAAAACATATCTTATTTTCTTGACATCATCATGACCGGGGTTAATATATCCGGATACATGCCTTATTCCCTTTTTAATTGCCAAGTCCCACTGTAGCAAGAGCGATGGAGATAGGTGGTCACAATCCTTTATCTCTGGATGGCGCTCATGGTTTTTAATGTGGAGATAATACGCTCCACCTTCATGTGGAGGGAATTCATTATCAAAAACATGAACAAATGCCCATAAACTATGAAAAACACCATCAGGGTAAAAATTAGGTGCCTGGTGATGGTGCCAAACGAATGCTACCATTAACGGTTTTCTCTTCGAGGGATTAACTATTCCTAACTCTATATCTTTGCTAATTTTACTAGTGTTATTCTCAAAATGTACTGTAAGTTTTCCTATTCCTTCCTCTCTAGGCAGTGGAATTTTCAAATTCTTTCTATAAATATTTCCTGGCTCGACTTCTATTTTCTCATCGATTAAAAAAGCCATCTTTAGTTCTCCGTCTATTTCAAGCTCTATATACAACTTTCCTCTAAATAATTCATCTGATGAATTCTCAAAGTTTAAAGTAAGAAGGGCTTCCTCACCAAATCTATATATGACTTTATCCAGTCTAATTTTAAGCATTAAAGACCCCAGAATTTAAAATACTGAAAAAGAAAATCGAAATAATAATACTTTGTTTACGTTCACTTACTTCTTCTCCAACACTATCTCTATAGTGGAAACAGTTCTCTCTTTTCCTGGTTCTCCTACAGTTTCGCTTCCCGTCTCGCACTTTACAACTTCTACTTGACCCTGCAGGAATCTGCGAACTATCTCAGCAGTATTAACGGCTTTTGTAATCGATCTGCCTCGAGCTTTAAGTACTACTCTTTTAGATCCTTGAGAAAACTGTGTTACGGCAGCGAGAACGTAGTTAGCAGTCGGCTTCCTACCTATTAATATAACTCCTTCCTCGCTGGACATGGTTTTCACCTCTGCGGCTCAAGAATAAGCTAATCTTTTATATATAATTTTTCTTTTCTATTAAATTAGAACTACCGCTACGTCCTCTATCTCTGCATATAGCGTAAGGGTTGACTCGGTGGACTAAATGAGTAACAGCACATATATTACCCTAGAAGCCGTACCTCCAGGCAGAAAAGCCAGAATTATAGGTTTAGATGCCGGACCGGGTTTAGCTACCAGGCTTATGCAGATGGGTTTAACTCCAGGCATTGAAGTTGAGGTAGTGAGTGGAAATAGAGGTCCTATTCTGGTAAAGGTTCGAGGAGTTATGATAGCTTTAAGCAGAGGTATGGCTAGGAAAATTTTTGTAGAGATCATTTAACAAATAGAACGTTTTCCGCGCGCAGTAAATTTATACGGTTGATAATTAATGCTTTCTGGATATAATATGGAGAAGAGAAAATGCGACATAGTGGTAGCTGTAGCCGGAAACCCTAATGTGGGCAAATCTACACTTTTTAATGTACTTACTGGAAAAATAGCCCATGTGGCTAATTGGCCGGGTGTAACTGTTGAGCGAAAAGAAGGAGAGAAAACGTATAAAGGCAGAAGAATATGTTTTGTAGATCTTCCGGGAACCTATGGAATTTCGGCTACCAGCTTAGAGGAGGTTATAGCTCGTGAATACATTATAAGCGAGGAGCCCGACGTAGTTTTAGTTTTAATAGATGGCACGGCGCCTGAGAGAACGCTATATCTTCCTGTTCAAATTCTAGAATTAACACCTAGTGTTGTAATAGCTATCACGAAGTCGGATTTGATCCATAGAACCGGAATACATATTCACGTTGATAAGCTAGAGGAAAAATTGGGAGTTCCTGTAGTTGAGGTATCGGCTATACAAGGTAGTGGTCTTCGCGAATTAATGGATGCTATAATTGCTGTTGCTGAAGGTCGGCGAAGGAGGAAGGAAATTTTAAAAATAAATTATAGAGGTTTAGAACCATTTATCTCTGAGATAGAAAAGGCAGTCAGAAAATATGAAGTTTTGCCCGAGTATCCACCACGCTGGTTAGCCATAAGGCTTCTTGAAGGAGATCCCAGGCTAGAAGAGATCATAAAGAAGAGAGGTAGAGAGGACTTCCTGAGAAAAATAAAAAATATTATAGATGCTGTGAAGCATAGCATAGGTAAAGAGCCAGTTGAACTGATAACTACTGCACGCTTCAATTTCGTAGATAGTATAGCTAGAGAAGTCGTAGTGAGAATAAGCGTTGAAGAGAAAGAAGGAGTTTTTGAAAAAATGATTAAACACGAAATCGCAAGTCTTTTCATAAGCTCTTTACTTTTAATATCAGTCTTCTCGATTATATTTACTCTCAATAGCGGCTTTCCTCTTAACTTGATTTTCCGATGGCTAGGTTGGGATTTTGTAGCCGAAATATTAGAAACCTACAGCATTATAGGATTGATGAATAGAGCATTCAACTTCATTGCTGAATTATCAGTCAGCTTTTTAACAGAGCTAAATATTCCATACTGGTTGATCTCGTTGGTTTCAGACGGTGTAATCTCAGGTGTTGGAAGTATATTATCGTTTCTGCCTTTGATTATACTCACATTTCTCTTATTATCGCTTCTAGAAGACAGCGGTATCGCCGCGCGATTAGCGTATTCTTATAATTCGCTACTCAATAAATTCGGGCTTTCAGGAAGAGCCATTTACCCGTTAGTGATAAGTTTTGGATGTAATGTTCCAGGAGTGTTATCTTCTCGCGCGGCTTTAGAGGAAGAGGAACGAATTCAGATTATAATATCTACTCCTTTTGTTCCATGTCAAGCGCGTTTAATAGTAATCCTCGCTTTTGTAACAGCTTACTTCTCTTCTAACATAATTCAAGCCTTAGTCATGTTTGCCATATATTTGATAGCTTTGGGTATTGCTATGTTAACATCTTTAATTATCAGGAAATTTTTCTTCGGAAAATCTGAGCCACCGATATTTCTACTTGAGATACCGCCTATTCACAAGCCTAGTCTTAAAGTAGTATGGTGGCTTACGTGGGATTATTCTAAACATTTCTTAAAGAAAGCTGGCGTTATCATACTATCGCTTAGCATGATAACGTGGTTTTTATTAAATTATGGACCAGCAGGTATTGCAAGTTCTCCTAAAGAGAGTTTTGCCGCGATTATAGGGAATCTTTTAACTCCTCTCCTCTCATTATATGGCATTCCGGAAGAAAAAGCCTGGATGATTGGATTTGCGCTTTTTCAAGGTTTAATAGCTAAAGAAGGGCTTATAGAATCTATAGCTATGCTACAGGGAGGAAAT
>QMRG01000041.1 GCA_003649235.1 Thermoprotei archaeon
ATTCACACAAAAAATCTTAATTAAAAAAGAATTGAGAGGGAGGATTCTGTTGCCAGGCTCCTCCCAAGCCCCGGAGCAGTTTTCACACAAAAAATCTTAATTAAAAAAGAATTGAGAGAATTGGGTAATCATAGTTGCTTAGTATTTCCCTGCATTCTTTCTTCACACAAAAAATCTTAATTAAAAAAGAATTGAGAGGTTTTTTAGCCTCTTTCCTCTCTACAACCTCTAATTTGGGTTTTATCACACAAAAAATCTTAATTAAAAAAGAATTGAGAGTGTTTAACACGAACCTCATACCTCATTTCTCCCTCCCTCCACACACAAAAAATCTTAATTAAAAAAGAATTGAGAGATATTTCCCGCCGACTCTGAAGGCTTTGGAAAAGTAGTTTACTACACACAAAAAATCTTAATTAAAAAAGAATTGAGAGGACTCTGAAGTTCCTCAACAAACTCTAATTCTTTTTTGCCACACAAAAAATCTTAATTAAAAAAGAATTGAGAGAGCTGGTTAAGTAGTACTTGGGAAAATGTATGTAATCGAAGTCACACAAAAAATCTTAATTAAAAAAGAATTGAGAGTCCTTAACAGATTTATACACAATTCTTATCGGCTTTTCTAGTCACACAAAAAATCTTAATTAAAAAAGAATTGAGAGTACTTTGTCCTGAAGATGGGGACGCCCCCCGCCGATAGACATTTCACACAAAAAATCTTAATTAAAAAAGAATTGAGAGAGTATTCTATTATATCGCATCATAGATGCTTGGGTCTACGACTAATCTTTTGGAACCCATATTTTATCCTTAGAGTAGGGAGAAAAGGCAGTGGCTATCGACAAAGACGCCGGGTTGTCGCACATCTGCTATGTAGTAGTGTAATTGATAGGATAAAGAACTCCTCACTCCCTGGTGAAACAAAATATTACGGGGGGCATTGCTAATCTTAATGACAAGTGCTGAGGAGGGAAGGTGTACGGAAAGGACTACATGGTCATACTCGGATGAGTGCGTCCTTCAGGAGTGTATAAATAAAATAAAGGAGTTGAGAGAGGTATGATCCAAGGAGCCTGGGGCTTAAAATCAAGATACTGTTTATTGGCAGGTCTCCTCCGAGGGATGCTCCACGGGTCTTCTTCTATGGGAGGATTTCTGTGCTGTACTATGCCACCTTCATAGCGTTCCATAAGAAGTTCCATGTTCCAGAACACGCCTTCCTAGATTTCTTCAAGAAGCTAGGTTGTTATCTCTATGACCTGCTGGATGTTCCGGGGCAAGATCCGGGGCAAGATACCACTAAGATACCTTCCTGTGACCTACAAGAGGTCAAGAATGCATTTAGAAACTTCATATCGAGCGAAAAACCAGAAATCGTAATAGTTGTTATTAAAAGAATCTATAGAGAAATAAAAGACCTACTGCTGGAGTTAAGGAGGCAGGGTGTTATAGAGAAGTACTTCGCATTACCCTTCCCTGGAAGAGCCCGTACATCCACAAGATATGTGGATGAACTATATAATATTATAGTGGAGACGATAGGAACAAGGAGTTAGCTGATTAATACTTTCGGCCCCAATCTCCCTTATGGTAATCCTATTTTATTATTGGAGTATAGGGTTGGGTTGATGGCTGGTGGGAGGGGCTGGATGAAGGGAATGTAGGAGGGGTTTCTTGAATGCATTGTCCCTGCCGGAGGCATCGACGGCCAAGCGTGGAGTGGCGGGGCCTTGAAGCTTATGCTGAGCGAGCTCCGGCAAACAGTCAACGGTAAGAGACGTGTGAGACGGTTGTTGGCTAGGTTGCGTGAGCTTGGGTTGGCGACATATTTTGGGGGATGTAGGTGTCCATGTGGTGTTTGGATTGCACTATATCCTCAAGAGAAGGGTGTTCTCCCCGTGCACAGACATAAGTATACTAGGTATCATAGGTACAAACGAAAATCGTAGGGTTCTGGGCGGTCTCCTTGACGATTAAGGTCGTAGAATGACTTACTGTAAGTTGAGATAGTTGTTAACCCACGGGATACTAGTTTTGGGATTTAAACACTCCTATCTTCTTCAACCAGAACTGAATCTAGAGGTTGGATGGGGGGAGTGTATTCACTAGATCACGTGGTTTATCGTGGATATAGGTGAAGCTGTAGGGAAACATGTCATGTATGAGATGTTAAGAAAGGCATTGTGTTTTATTTTTACATTGTATCAGTTCCTATATAGTGAATACTGCGATGAACAATTCACTGTCATGATAATGAATTACAATATAACGTACCTCAGCACTTCTGGGAACTAAAAAGAGTAAAACAATTTCACTACTTTCATTAGGTTTCAACTCAAGCTCCACATTCTCCCATAGACTGTTGGCTTCAACGATTGTAGCGGGTTTAACGTTCTCAACGCGTTGTAACTTTTCTAGATAAGTGAGCTCAAAGATACCCCTTCTAACTATTGCAACACCATCGTCGGAGCCTATATATTCTATGTCGATACTTTTCAAACCTATGTTTCTCACCTGGATATTCGCTACAAGAATACTATATCCTTCAGGGGCTTTGTAGCAGTTAACTACTGTTTTCCCCTCCCAATAACTGTACTGCCGAACACCAATGACATCTACCATGGAGATTTTATTAATTTTGAGAGCTAAGTTGCCTAAAACAACTTCCTCTCCCATCCCATGTGCAAATTCTGATAGATGCAGGTTGAGATGAGATAAACCGATGCCCAACCTTAGGTATTCGTGTAGTGCAAGGACTTCATATAGCCTATCTAAATCAAAATCCATTCTAACATCTATAACCATAGATTTTCCTGGAATAACCTCTTCATAGGGCACAGAATAATAGGAGGTGTCTAAAGCTTCACTATCAAGGTAGAGCTTGATCCAGTTAGTGTCTATCGGTAAGATCCAAGTGTTCGAGATTAGTAACTTGATGCTAGGATTCGCGGCATCCAATCTTCCATGCATCTTTGTAACGTTAAGCACACTTAGTTCAACTGTTAGTGGAGGAATCGTCATGTTACACGACGCATTCGTGTAGATAGACTCTATTTTTATTACGTGGCTGTGATTCAGGCTCTCTAATGGTAATTCTATACCAAATCCCTTGGATGTGATAGGCGTTAGTGATACCGTAGCTGTCTCACCTGAATTGACTACGAGGGCTAGATAACAAACCCCACCTCTATCCCAACGCACGTTTGCATCCCGTGTTACATAGACTAAATCTATTGAATCCATCTTCCCCTTCAACATCACATAGTTTGAAGGCAAATCATAGAGAAAGCATACCTGGGGAATAACGGCGGGGATCTTCCCAGTATTTCTCAGTACAACATTTACCTCTTCAATTACAACCTCATCGCTGTAAGTCGTACCATTAACGCTCGCTATTTCTACGACTTCTAGTCTCGGCTCGATTTTTGCTACTCCCCAGGGTGTTCCTATGGCAACGGGTGTGTTGTTGAAAAGTGGTTCTGGATAGATTGCACCGTAAGCTTTGAATACCAAGGTAAAGACGCCAGGAGGAATTACTGTAGCTATGTATTCGTGTTCAGGCTCTTTCCATACGTCGAATGCATTAGATGGTAGAGGTGGTACAACTGTGGAGGGAAAGTATTCATCTGTGGGTAAGAGTGTGCCGTTCTTCTCCACATAGATGTTTATGATTTCGGGAAATTCCGCCTCTGACTTCCTGCCAGTTGCTTCGTCGTAGAAGAAATATAGGAAAATGTATCCTTTCCTAAGCTCAAATGTCACGTTGTATAAGCATAGTTCTTCATTGACGCGCCTACCCTCAACGTCTAGTACTTTGAGAGCAAGTGGCGGGGGAGTAAAGTTTACGTAGAATCCTGAACCTTGATATCCAGAGGTGAAACACACCCCTTCTATACAACCTTCGGTGGGCAGTATATCGTAGCCATATGTGTCGAAGTATAACCTTACTTTTTCGGCTTTAAGAAGAGCTTCTATATCCTCCCTTGATAACCAAAATCGGTACGGTATGAGAAAAACATCGTTTCCTCTCTTTATCAGCGGTAATCTAGTATCAGCATCAAAAACACATTTGTATATATCACCTACCAGCACATATGCATTAACATCAGTGTCAATCGTAAGGTTGAGGTTTGTTCTGACTTTAAGCCAAACATGCAACCCCTCGGAATCGCTTATTGTTCCACATGTTCTTAATATGCTTTCAATTTCTTCTCGTGTTGGCTGCTCCCAGCCCTCAACAGCGAAATAGTACGGTTTCCCATCCTTAATTATGCAGAAAGAAGTAGAAGAATTGCCGACAGGATAAAAGCTACTGTCTGTCTCCCTCTCCATCCGCTCTCCGATAAAACCTATAACTATTACGATGAAGAATGCTATCATAAAACCTACTGCTATCTTCACTAACCTCGACATAGCCAATCCCAAATAAACTTTATAGCCAACCACTAATAAGACATATTCACTTCGGAAAATAAATGCTCTTTTAGGTCTCCGATGAGACATTGAGTACATTTTAACATATGGCGGAAAACGCTACCTCATTAACGAACTATTAAAATCTATCGAACATTACTATAATGAGCCTCAAATATTAAGGAAAGTGTTAGAGAGGTTCATACACGTATATGTAAAGGGAGTCGAAATCCCATGTCAAGTAATCGACAAGTATATTAATGAAATATCAAAAGCTAGGCAAATCTTAGAAGAGGAAGCATTAATTGTCAATTAATATCCCACAAAGCCCTATTATACCTTGATCTCATCTCTCATAGTTGAGTCCGACTCCTTGTCAGTGAGAGGTTTACCCTCTAACCCCCTCTAGACCATAAGTCTTAAACCCTATGCAATTGACGGGAAACCTATCTCGCTATAAAGTCACTCTAATGTTCCCTAGAGCCCAGTCAATGCATCTAAATGCCTAGGCGATGCAATAGCTACTATAGTATCACACTTCAATCAATCAAGTCGCCTTCTTATATCCGCTATCATTGGTTGAGAGTTACTTATTAAGGTAAGCAAGTATCTACAATTCCGCAAAAAGCTTAATGTTGCTGGATGCTGGGGGTGTGGGACTTCAGGTATATTCTTTCTAGACAGCCGTCTTTGTATGGTCTTATATGGCTGTAGTCTCTCTCGAATTCGAGATCCTCATCTATGTGTTTTAAAACGAATCTGCAGACGGTTTCCGACACCAGTTTACATGTGTACCTTGTGTCCATTCCGAGGGCTAGGGAGAGCTTGAGTATCGGGCAGGGGTTACGCGATATCGTGACAAGCTCTCTATCGGTAAGCTTAACGACCTCTACGTGTCCAGGCTTAAGCCTTAGGAAATCTATGTAGAACACCCTATAGAGCTCCTCCATAGAATCTACGCGCGGTCTCTTCAGAAGCCATATGGCGCCATACAGGTAGAAGACGGACACTGCTATAAGCAGGACGACGTGCTTAAGCATCCACGACAGCTTATCCCGAAGGCCCCTAGGAGACGTCAAGACCAGCCACCCGCATAGAGCATACATGTAACCAATGCAGCCACCATCAACACTGCAGAAGCCATCTTCAAGCCATCCCCAATAATAGGAGCAGCCGTACCATTTATAAGGCTTGACCATGGGTATCAGGGGTTCCCGGAATAGTGGATGTCGAATTCCAGCTTTCAAAACATCCATCCCAAGTCCATCGACATTAAATGTATAGTGGTTCCACTTGACTTCCCCTTTAATTTGCCAATGAAGGCTCAAATAGCTTGTATCTGCATATATTTTCGGCGGGAGCGTAAATATGGGTAGGATGAAAGGTTTCGCGATGGTAGACTTCGGTAAAGTCGCGTGGGTTGAAAAGGATGGGCCCCAGCCCGGACCCTATGATGCCATAGTTAAACCCTTGGCAGTTGCCCCATGTACCTCGGACATCCACACAGTCTATGAGGCGGCTTTTCCCAAGGAGATGTGTGAATTTTCACGCATCCTAGGCCACGAAGCGGTTGGAGAGATAGTTGAGGTTGGAAGCCGCGTCAAGGACTTTAAGCCCGGGAACAGGGTTGTCGTTCCAGCGATAACCCCGGACTGGAGAACACTTGATGTTCAGAGAGGCTACCATCAGCATTCCGGCGGAATGCTTGCTGGATGGAAGTTCAGCAACCCTCTCAAGGGGTTGGCAAGGACGGGGTGTTCGCCGAATACTTTCACGTCAACGATGCCGACATGAACTTGGCCCACCTTCCGGGTGAAATCAAACCGGAAGTAGCGGTTATGGCCGCCGACATGATGACCACCGGAATCCACGGTGCTGAGCTAGCCGACATACCACCCGGAGGAACGGTTACGGTAATCGGAATCGGGCCGGTAGGCTTAATGGCGGTAGCTGAGACAAAACTGCTCGGTGCGGCGAGAATTATCGCGGTTGATAGCAGGCCCGCGTGCATTAAGGCCGCAAAATATTATGGGGCAACGGATATAGTTAACTACAAGGAGCACCCGGATGTCGCTGGAAGGATTCTGGAGTTAACTGGCGGGGAGAGGGTCGACTTGGTGGTAGTTGCTGGAGGAGGCCCCGATATAATGAAAACTGCAGTAAAAATAGTCAAGCCGGGCGGGACGGTAAGCAACATCAACTACTTTGGCAGCGGCGAGTACCTGCCGATTCCGAGAATCGAATGGGGCCAAGGGATGGCTCACAAGATAATTAAGGGCGGGCTCTGTCCGGGAGGCCGCTTGAGGATGGAGAGGATGCTCAATCTAATCAAGTACGGTAGAGTTGATCCATCAAAGCTCATAACCCATAGGTTCAGGGGATTTGAAAAAATCGAAGAAGCATTCTACCTAATGAAGAAAAAACCACGGGATCTAATAAAACCAGTAGTTATTATAGAGGAATAATTTTCCTTATTTTTTCTGCCACACTTACTGAACTAAAACCCTAAAGAGGACTCGGTACGGGTCGTGGGTCCTTTAGTGTATAAAATAGGCTCCAATATTTTTAACAAATGGATACCTAGGTCTAGGCGGGGTTGCGAAGAGTGGTGGGCCACCTTTACGGCTTTGGCTTGGTACATGCATCTTAGCTTTAGTAGTTCTTCAGGCGCACCGCAACCAAATAAGCCGGAAAATATACAAAAGTTTAGTTAGTTTTTTATATAATTATAGGTGAAATAAATGCCTAGGGTTCTTATCGTTACACAATGCTGTAAAAGTAAATGTTCAGTAGAATTATTCCCTAGCCTCGATGTTTCAATCCTAGATAACCTGAGTAACTGCTTTAAGGATAAACTTCTTTATGCTAGAGGAGTGTTTAACGATAAAATTTATGGCACACGAGTAGTTACAGCTTTAAGCCTCTATGTAGGGCATGAATATAAGGCGCTCGATAAGTGTCTCATTTACGAGCTCTACCTGAAAGGCATCATAGACTTCATAGTTATATCAGCAGGATATGGAGTAGTACACGCCTTCGAGAAGATTAGAGAGTACGAGGCATACATGGATCGGAAAGCCACGAGAACCTGGATGAAGCTTGGATTACCCTCCATTATAGCAGACTATATAGCTAACACTAGTCCAAAGGAGGTCTACGGTTTCTTCTCGAAAACAACTGGATACCAAGAAATATATAGGGAAGTGGTTAAACACGTGCCAAGAAATGTGAAGACAAAAATATACATAGTGTATCCAAAAGGCTGCAGAGGCACGTCGAACATCATGAAGACGCTTGGACTGGTAATAAACAACCTCATCAAAGAGGGAGCCGTCCCTCAGAGGGTGAACCAATGTGGTATAGTTGTCGAGAGACTCAAGTGAATAGGATTTAAGCAGCTAGGGAGAGGAGGGAAGCTACGTTAACAGGGCATGTTGTATGTGAGCTCCTTGGCCACGTTTTTCGCGGCATTCTCATCTATGTTAGCTGCGTTTACAAGATACTTTATAATATACCGTATTGTATGCTTCCTCCTATAGCTTGCTTTTTGAGCCTCCTTGCTAAGCTGCCATACCAGACTATCGATCCTAAGTGGCGATATCCTCCTCCCTAGTGTTTCTGAGACCCTCTCAGCCACGTCCCCCCATGCCCTCAAGAATACCCCTCTATTCCTTTGAATCACCTGCCCTGAAGTTTCGGAGCCACCACCCTTTATTATCCCGGAGTATAAGGCCATTCTAGCAACATGGACATCCAAGGGAATAGGCACGTTTCTAGGAAAGTTGGCGTAGGAGCCGTTAACCAAAAGCGATAACAAGTCAAGAACCTTCATAGCAAAAGCAATAGTCTTCTGATCGGGCCTATTGCCTAGAGCCTCAGCTAACCTGTACCATATTTCTCTAGGCCTATCGCTGTAATACATGTAGCCCCTATCCCAGAGGAAACGCGCAAACCCCGAGTCGAAGAACCTAGCAACCCTACCACGCTTAGCACTATTAAACCTGGCATTAACGGGATAACCGAGAAACTTGTCCATAACAGCCTTAACATCACCGATAGAGCTTAGCTTAAACCCTCTTTTAGCCAGAACACTCTGCAAAGTATTCCAGAACCTGAATGCATCGCCAGCCAACTGGTAATCAACAATAGCAGCAGACAAGCCCAAAACAAGCAAAACCCTTACATCACCAACCCTGTGATAAATCTCAGAGAGGACGTTAAACTCAGGTTCCAGCATATCTAACCTTACGAACCCATCCCAGCCGATACCAGCCAACGCCCTGCTAACAGCCCTAACCCTATCCAAGTCAACACTAAACATAAGGTTCTCCAAACAAGATAACCTCAAATAGATAATGTCTAACCAAGTTTAAGTGCTTTTAGTTAACGATGAGGGGCTATGAACTGCTTCGAACCCTTCGTAGAACGTCGTTAAATAAAGGTAATTTTCTTTGCCATCTAAATAGTGATTATATATAAAAATTGGATAACTGGGTTTGGGAGTGGGGTCTTGAAGGATAGGGGGTCACCTTTATGGTTTTGGCTGGGTACATGTATCTTAGCTTTAATCGTCTTCATGTGTACTGTAACTATTGTGCAATCTATTAGAACTTGTAGACCGATGACGGAACGGGCTTTTCGCGGCATGCTTGTCGTTGTAACGCCTTTACTGTTGTTCAGCATCTATTGTCTGAGGAGGGGTAAGGGTGAAGTGTACTCGCTGAAAGCAGATACACTTCCCCTAGTAGCCGTATCCCTGCATATAGGTTTAGCCGGCTTTATACCTCCTACAATATGGTCTATACTGCTTAACCTAGCTTTCATCCTCACCCCGGTTTATCTCCTCCACCGACGGGCGCTCAGGAAAATGAGTGCAGTAAATATCCCTAGAAGCAAACGGAATAGACGTGTCGTAGAACTAGAGTGCCCGTATGACGAGGCTTTCAACCTATGCACATTAGCTCTCAATGCGGTTAAAGGTGGGGCGAAGATTTTAAGTAGAAATAAATCCACGGGCCTCATCACTACAAAAACAGGTGCAACTATATATAGCTGGGGAGAAGTCATCACATTTAACATACGTAGAGTCAGCGATAATAGGACGCGAATCGAGATAACAAGTAAACCAGCTAACATCATACAGATACTCGACTACGGCAAAAACTTTGAAAACATTGAGAAAATCGTTGCCTTCTTGAAGGAGAAGTGCAATTTAAAGCAAATTAATTGAAAGCCCCACCCCCAAGTATAACAGAGATCCTAGAAGCATAAATCTAGTCTACTTAACTAAACTAAATTATATTATTACAGTAAGCACCTAGATAATAGAGAGAATAATTAATTATTTGCGGGGTCTGTCGGGATTTGAATCCAGAACCACAGGCTCTGAGAGCACGGGGTACGTATAGCGGGGTCTTGAGGGTAGATGAAATCAAGTACTGCTGGAAAAGGTTAATTGCCCTAGAGTGTATAGGGTATAGTGGTGAATAAGCTTGTCCAAGGTGATCAGGGTAAAATACGAGAAGGGCTTGCTAAAGCCGCTAGAGCCCGTGGAGCTTGAGGAAGGTAAAGAGTATAAGGTTATAATTGAAGAGGATATAGATGAGCTAATTAAAAAGTATAGAGGTGTTCTCGGAAAATCGTCTGTTGAAGAGTTTTTGGAGCTTGAAGAAGAAGCAGAGATACAATGATATGTCTTGACACAAATGTAATCTATCATTTCCTTTTGAAACAGAGCTAACTAGTATATCAGAGAGGATCATTCGTGAAGCTATTGTAGATGGTGCGGCAATCCCCATGATAGAGTACAACGAGTTGCTCTATATAGTGGGTGCTAAGATTGCTAGGATAAAGTATGGTGTTAAAGGGAAATACTCTTTTAGAAAGCATAGAGCTGTGCATGGATTCCCCGAAGAAGCTGTGGAGAAGGTTAACGGTTTCCTGAAAGACTTTAAAGTAACCGTGCTGAAAAATTACCAGGATCCGGAAGAGCTGGTTAAGACTATTAAGCTTTACAGGCTAGTACCAAACGATGCACAAATAGCACTAACCTGTAAACATTACAATATAGAAACAATAGCAACATTCGACGAGGACTTTAAGCGTATTCCATGGCTTAAGGTAATTCCTTAGCCTTAGATATAGACGAGGTTGTTAACTGAGATGTTTTGTTTACTTTAGTCACAGAATTACGGCTTTTTCGTTAGAGAAGAGAGAAGCTTACATAGTGAATATCCGAATATCTGTGTGGCGGGCCCGCCGGGATTTGAACCCGGGATCTGAAGGCTGGCACTCAAAATACCAATGTCCCTTTAGCTTATGAGAATCTGGGACAGATACTATAAGAATTCATACCCATTACCTAGTATGGGGAAGAGTCGGTTTAGGGATTGAGTATCGCCTAGAGTTGTATCTACCATAATAGAGTTTTGTAATTGGACTTCCTAGAATAACTACCAAAGCAATATACCAAGATGGAAAAAGGAGGTGTAGAGGAATCCTTGTTTCTATAGAGCTTTCTCGAGTCAAATAGTGATAACAGTTATTAGAGCGGTTATGATAAATAATGGTAAGGTGACCGTATTGAGTGAGTTACTTGAGAGAATAGTGATTGACTCGAGAGTTATGGCTGGGAAACCCGTGATTAGGGGCACGAGAATCACCGTTGATATGATACTTGAACTTCTAGCAGCAGGTATGAAGCCAGAAGAGATAGCTGAAGACTACAATATAAGCTTAGAGGATATCAGGGCAGCACTGCTCTATGCAGCCAAGATTCTCGGTAGAGAGGAGGTAATAGTTGAGACAAGAGCTTAAAATCCTTCTCGACGAAAACATCGGATTAAAAGTATATCACGAACTAAGGAAGCGAGGCTATCACGTACAATCAATATTGGTGGAGCGTAGAGGAGCTTCTGATGAAGAAGTTGTTGAGACTGCTACTAAACGTGGAAAGATAATAGTGACTATGGACAAGGATTTCGGATATCTTGCACAGGCATATAATCCACCCGGAATGGTCATTCTAAGGCTGAGAGACCCAAGAGTACCTAACAGAATTAGAGCAATCTTGAGGGCATTGAGCCTTGGAGAGCAACTATACGGTTATATAACAATAGTAACTGATACGCGGATAAGGAAACGACCAATAACGCCATAGAGGCTACAACTAATCTGCCTTTCAAGAAATTCATTACATAAAAAGTTTAATGAAGGAGACAGAACTTCAAGTAGTAGGTGCACTAGGCGTGATGTATAGTAATAGTATGGAGTATCAGATGTGTAAGGAAATATTCTATACTATAGCCTTAGTATCCTCCTAGCGTTTCCCGATAGTATTATCCCTTTCTCCTCATTGCTTAATCTAGGTAACTCTCTGATTATTTCTATTTGCCTCTTCACCAATAGATTGTCTGGAGTTAATCCTATAATGTGGTCGCTACCAAATATGAATTTATCTGCTCCAAGATGCTTGATATAGACTGATAATCTCTTAAGCCCTATCTCCTCAGCTATTGTGACCAAGTTGTAGGATGTGTCTAGATAGACATTGGGATGTCCTGCCGCTATAGTCATGAACTCTCGGAAACCGAAGAGCCCGCCCATATGCGCATAGATAATTGTGGTCTTAAGTGCTAGTACTGGTAATAAGTCATAGTCCTCGGTCTTATCAGGTACGGGTAGAACGTATTCCTTAGATGCCCTAAAGTATAATGTTGATAGATCGCCTTTCATTGCATGGATAACCGCTGGGATACCTAGTTCACCAGCAACGTTAATCGCCTTAATGACATGTGGATGAAGAATGCAGGAACCTTGCATTCCTGGGTGAAGCTTTAACCGTTCTGGCTCTCCGCTACTTTCATTGTTTTTGATGTATGTGTAGTGGAGGGTCTTCCTGTCTCAGGGTTC
>QMRG01000042.1 GCA_003649235.1 Thermoprotei archaeon
CCCCTTTCCATTATACAGTCTTGAGTAAAAATGTTTTAGTCAAATAAGACCCTTAAATGCATGGAAATGCAAAAATGATACTTCCATTATAAGATTTAACTAGATTAGTTATTACAGTCTAGACACTTAAATATTGTAAAGCTTTCTTATTCGATATGATAAGAGCTACTTCGTCTAGATTCACGAAAGGACGCTTAACTATAATTTTCTCGACATCTTTTCTGCTTAAAAAGGGAACTTGCGAGAGTAGGCGTCTAGACGCTTTATTCACGTTTAATGGATAGGGGACTCCAGTAACAGATCTGTAGCCATGGTCTACAACTACCACGTCCAGTTTTATTTTTAAGGGAAGTAAGTCTGGTATATACGTTAAAAGAGGATAGGATCCGCTTTGACGCGCTAGGGTATTTTTACCTTCGTAAGTTTCAGTATAGAGAGAACGCAGTATAGTACCTTTAGGAACTACTTTTTTTAACATTGGCAAATCGATCTCTTTACGGACTCTATCTTTGAACCGTTTGAAGTATTTCTTGTTTTTTCTTACTAATCTATCTCCGATCAACCACATTCTCGTATTTGGGAGAGGTAGGACTTGTCTAATATTTATACGTCTGACCATAAGGCCTTCATTCAAAATTTTCTTTAAAAAAATGAAGTTTAGTCTATAAGTTTCCGCGTTTTCGCCGATTAGACCGGTCACGAAATTTATACCCGGTAGGAGTTCAGGTAAACCATTCCATCCTCTCTTAGATCCATATGCGTTAATTATCTTTATAGCTTCAAAGGCTTCTTCAGGCATGACCTTTAACCCGTTTAATTTGATTACCTTAGGATCTGCGCTTTCAATTCCCATAGCCGCTACATCGCCTGGTGTATGGTATTGCAAGAGTATTTTTGTGATTTCTATAGCCTCTTCTTTATGATGAAAAATTGTGCCCGGGTTGACATTATCTATATGAAGAGTTTCCAGGCGAGGAGCCACAGACCTTATCCCTTCTAGAAGCTTTTTGATAGCTGATGGATTTGGCTTTGGAAACTCTTCTTCATTAGCCTGTTTAGACATATATATGTAGAAATCGGGTTGCCTGCCAAGTCTGAAATGGCGGACTCCCATGTTGTAAAGAGCCTCTACCTCTTTAACAATATCGGATATCGACCGAAAGGTTACTCTCCCATATTGTGGTTCTATACAGAAACTACAACCGCCAACTATCCTCCTTGGACACCCTCTAAAGGTTTCAATTTCAGCAATCAGATTAAAACCGTAGTTCGGATGTTGAAGAACTATTTTAGCCCCTTTTATCGCAAAATTTGAAATTTCCGAATAACTCTTACGCCGTATGCTAGGATCTATATACTCCACTCTTAGCTTTTCCTTTATTAGATGGTATACTACCATTTCAACGTCACCAGTCGCTACTAAGTCGAAATACTCCTTAAACGTAGACGGTGGTGTTGCTATCTTCCCTCCCTCTTCACCAATACCAAAACGTGCAACAGGCCCTCCAAGAATTTTTATAGGCCTTTCGAGTAGTTTACTCCAGAGAAGAAGCTCCTCAACTTTGATAGGCTCTCCTCCTAGATATTTTCCAGGCACGACTACGCCAGCTATGAAAACCACTACATCCGCTCTACTGGCAGTTTTCATGAAAAGATCTAAGTTACTCCTAACCTGGTCTACTGTGAAATAAGTTATATTCGCTCCAGCTTCGACACTCCATACAGCTCCAGCAATATATCTGGGGTAAACATCTACATAAGGCGGTACACCAAGTCCTGCAGGCTCGTCAACGTAGCCGTCTAAAATGACAATTTCCATGCTTCTCTACTTAGAAACTATATACACCGCAATTATTTATCATATTTGAAATGATCCCATCCTTTAGCCTCCAAGGGAGTTTCTCTGTCCTCTTTTTTAAGACACACGCCGCTCCCCTCCTCCACTTTACCTATAGCATATAGATCAACATTCATCTTTTCAGCAAGACAATGCAATTCGTCTAAATTTTCGGGACTCACAGAGTATATGGATACATATTCCTCACCCCCTTCGTAAAGAACGGAAGTGAGCGGATCTAAACCCCAGGCCTTCAGCTGGGCGCAGACATGGGAAGGAATTGGCGTGTTTTCAAGAACTATTTTCACTTTACTGGCTTTAGCAAGTTCATGAAGAGACCACGCCAGTCCATCGCTGCTATCTATACCTGCATTAACTATATTGTTTTTTAAAGCCTCGACACCGAATTTTAGAGGTACCTTAGGATAGAAGATTCTCTCTAGGACTTCTCTCCGAAGATCCTCATTTTCGATTTTATATCTTCCGAAAAGGGCTTTGTATGCTATAGAAGTATATCCAAAAGTTCCCGTAGCCACTAGAACATCTCCCGGTCTAGCCCCATTCCTCCTTAAAATCTTGTCGGAGATTCCGATCAGCATAGGAGCTACGATGATTTCCTTAGCTAGACTAGTATCTCCTCCCCAAATGTAAATCTCGTATTCGCGGCAAGCTTTGGTAATGCCCTCATAGAGCTCTTCCACGCTTGCTAAATCCGCATCTTTAGGAATCCCTAACGATACTAAACCGCCTAAAGGCTTAATTCCTTTAGCCGCGAAATCGCTCAGATTCATCACTATAGATTTCCAACCAATGCTCGAAAAGGGCATACCTGGCCAGCGATCAGCAGATTCTACGAACATATCGGTCTTCACAATTAGAAGTTTCCCCTGAAATTTAACAGCTGAGACATCGTCATAGCCTAGAATTTCATGCGGATCTCTATCTAGAATCTCTAAAAGCCGCTTAATAAGAAGAAACTCTCCAATATCACATACTTTCACAAACTCACCCGTTCAAAATTATAGTGCGGGGGCCGGGATTCGAACCCGGGCAGGGCTTCCCCAGCGGAGTTCCCATCTTAAGATCCTGAGTCCGCCCCCTTTGACCTAGCTCGGGCACCCCCGCGCCGAAAAATACTCTCAACTACACTATAAATTCCTTGCGGAGATTTCTCTCCTCGAAGTTTTTCTATGAGAAAATCGATTGCCTCTCTTATATAATTATATAAGTTTTCAGATACAAGACCTCGTTCAAAAGCTTCTTCAAATTCTTCAATATCTATAATTTTGACTTCGCCATTAGAAGTAACTACAACATCAACTCCTAAATCTACGTACCAAAACATTTGTGAAGACTTAACTTCAATTGGCAGGTTTATGTTGATGTAGGCGCCTTTGAAAACTCCATCCTTAGAATAATAGAAATGAGGAAGCAATAATTCGCCCGTAACTAGATAAGTGATGACATAATCTCCTCTCCTCTTTTTGACTCCTAAGCCATCGTAAATACCGTTAGACAGAATTAGCCTTTTAACCTTTAAAACCCCATCGTCGATATCCTCGCATAGCCCTCGTAGGTAAATGGATTCTCCGTTTAGCCGCTCGTGTTCTATGGTTACCTCTCTTCTAGCTTTCTCGTAGTCGTGAACTTTTTCCCAAATCTTCATAGACATTTTTTCTCTATCACAGCAATCCAATAAATATTCAATCCAATCGATAACCGTCGAATCGAAATCAGCTATAGATTTGAAATAATGATGCCATTTTAAGGTGTCGACTACCTGATTTCTTAATTCATCGAGTCTCGCTTTATCATCCAGCGAGAAAATAACTTCAGCAATAGCATCTCCTCTACAGAGCAATCCAAGCTCTTCTTCACTGCAAAAAGACAGTTGGAGCCCTTTCTTTTTCAATTCCTCCAACTCTATCATTAAATCTTCCAGCTTTCCGAAGTTTGCATTACTTCTCCATCTTATGCCCCAACCTTCTCGACGGAAAAAGGTACTCAGCGTATATAATTCCTCTCTCCTCTTCCTGCTTTTTATATGCCTACTGAACGAAATCCTCCCATGTGGCATTAAACGGGCATATCTCCCTGAAATGACTATGCCCAAGCCGAGGATAGGCGGTTTATCGAAAAACGGTTTTTTAACATATACATCTACTATCTGTCCCTCTTTAAGTCCACTACTATACTCCAGTAAACCATATCCTCCTTCTATCTCAACTTTCCAATATTCTCCCTCTCTTCCTATAATTCTCCCTTTATAACAATCGTATATGCCATAGGGATACTCTCTGAAAATGCTTAAGGGAAAAGTCTTTCTAAAAAGTTCAAGTATGCTTTTTACAACTTCAAACCTCCCTATGATTACCACACCTTTTTTATCATCTCTGTCCTTAACCGTAGCGTCTGCCGGAGCTTTACTTGGCTCTAGAGAAAAACGTCTAGCTATAATACTGCCCGGTTGAGTCACTACAAAACCGTTAGAAAGAAAGAGTTTAGTTAAAGCCGTGGCGTAGATTCCCCGTACCCTTATATTCATTAAAAGTCCCTAATCCCTAACCTGCTCAAGAAGACTTATAGCCTGCCATATAGCGGTACGCGCGAATAAGGGCATATTAGGATCTTGCGATACTTCATCCAAAACGCTTATAGCATTAGCCGCTCTCAACCCCGGAGATAAATCCCTTCTCTGCAACATTTTTATAGCTTCGCTCGCCGCTCTCCTTATATTTCGCGGAACACCAGTATCCTCCGCCACTCGTTGAAGAAGCACAGTAGCTTGTTTAAACTGTTCTATCTCCTCACTCATGCGTTAACCCCCCTGTCAAAAACTAAAAAATCTACAAATGATTAGACATTTAAACCTTACTCTAGCAATCTTTAAACTGATATTGTTTTATGTATTTATGAGACAGATGATCCGAAATGCTTGTGAAAAAGACCTAGACGAGATATACAAGGTAGAGCTAAAATCATTTAAAATCCCCTACCCTTGTCATTACCTAAAAATGCTGCTGAGTATAGCTCCTACCTACTTCCTAGTAGCTGAAGAAGAAGGTCGAGTTCTAGGATATATCTCAGGCATAGTTAGGCTTGGAAAAATAGGCCACATAATATCTATAGCTGTAGATCCTGACCATAGAGGGAAAGGCATCGGAGAACGACTAGTCAAAGCTCTTCTAGAAAAATTCAAAGAGAATGGCATGAAAAAAGTTAGACTTGAGGTAAGAATATCTAACATTGCAGCGATAAATCTCTATAAAAAACTAGGCTTCACCATAGAAAAACGTCTAAAAAACTACTACCCAGATGGAGAAGACTGTTACATAATGACCAAAAAACTATGCTAACGACAGAATATCTCTTTAATTTAAAAGATAATGCCCCGGCCGGGATTTGAACCCGGGATCCTCGGCTTTCTTCTATAGAGGCTCGAAAGGCCGAGATACCTAGCCTATAACATTTGGCCTGGCTATACCACCGGGGCATGCCGTGATTAAACTAAGACCTTCAATTTATATATTTTTCTCGACTCTGCTCAAAATAAACTCTTGTTTGGAAAATTAGACAGCTACTAGCATCAGCAACACTAACAAACCGATAATTGAACTTTATTAAAAGAATAGATGAGCGCCCCGGCCGGGATTTGAACCCGGGTTCTGGCGGGTGACAGCCGCCCACTCTAGGGGATGTAAAATATTTTACATCCCATACTAGACCTGGCTATACGACCGGGGCTGTAATCTATTTTCTCCTGGTGTTTATATACTTTACTTTAAGACAGGATAAATGGAGAATACCTATAATATTCAAGCTTGTGCATTGCTGTTATTAGGAGATTCATCATGGGATATTCTGAAGAGATGGGAGAGGCTAATGAATTGGGGGAGAATAGTTATCATATTCTCTAGCATCTTATAGAAATTTTAGAAAAAGGATAGAATTTATCTTAGATTATTAGCTTCCATGAATAGTGCCCAGTATTTTTCATTTCTAAAGGCTAGAACTAGTGGTGTGGGGGATTTGATTATAACACCTGGTTTTTCTTTGCGCCATAGACCGTGTGTTTTCTTATAGCAGTTTTCACAGTATGGTATGCCTGGTAGAGTTAGCCGATATCTGCCTTCGGAGATGGATATGCTGTCTCCTTCTTTGGTGATTCTCCGCATAGGTAGCATATACTAGGCCAGCGAACCGCTCCTGAGAGCATAATAGCCTCGTATACAGGGTCGGTAGCTATATTCGCTCCGACTTCTAAAGACTGATGCAGTCTCTGTTCTTCCGTGCCCTTGAAAGCATACACTCTCTTATTGTGGTCTGCTATAAAGAGCATATCCATGCCTATAGTTGGAGGGAAATTCCTCTGGATTTGGAATTGTACGCCAGATCTCCATCTTTTTGTAAGTCTTGAAATATTTACGCCATATACTCTTTTTCCTGTTGTAAAGAGGTAATCGCCACTTATAGCTGGAGGACTTACTATGTCGTCTACAACTGTAGAGTAAAGAGTTAAACCTTGGATCAGAGAGAGCGGTAGATTGACCGAATAGTAGCCGACAATCTTTCCGTGAAACCCCCATCCTAGGAATATAAATATTTTGTTTGTGGCTAATGAACAGGGTCTTAGAGCTAGTGTTGATTTACTTCAATCGAGTATTTTACCCTCAGACTTGCTAGTATAAATATTTATTAAATCTATGGATGTCTCTGATAGTGGATAGAGAACATAAGCTTTTAATTTATTGTCAGGAGTTACCTCTGGGAGAGTTAATACTGCTGGAGGTGAAAGCAGGTTATCCCACCAGGCATAGGCGCCTTCATACTTCCATAATATTGAACCATTAACAGCGTCTAGAGCATAAAGCCTGTGTTCTGACCCTCCCCATTTCACCTTTCTCCCTTTTATCAAGACTTTATCAAAATAAACTGTCGGAGAGGAAAAATATTCGCAGTCCGTCGCTTGCCGCCATTTAACTCGGCCACTAGCAATATCTAATGCATAAATATGCTTATCTTTATTACCAAGAAAAATTGTTCCATTAGCCACGGCCGGAGATTCTCTAATACGTTTTCCGACGTCAGTCTGCCAGATCAACACTCCTTTTTCTGCATGGATTGCGTACAGGTATCGGTCCTGTGCAACAAAACTGTGTTATTGGCTACAATCGGTGAACTCTCGATTTTCTTGCGGATATTAAACGTCCATCTCAATTGTCCAGTATGAGCATCTAAAGCATAGATTCTCCCGTCCTTGCAGCTGAAGAAAACCATGCCGTATGCTGGTATTGGTGGAGAAGTTATGCGATCTTTTGCCTTAAATTTCCAGACCTCAAAGAGAGGAGGTCTTATAAGGGAGCCGTCACAGCTAGTATTTCCAGGGTCGTGCATAAGCATTGGCCATTCAGACACCTTATGTTCTATCATAATCACCTCAGTTCTTCATAGATATAAATCGCTGTAGCGACTGCTACAATGACAAGTATTCCAAAGAGCAATGGACCAAAAGGACCGATTACTGCTTCTAGAAAAGCCTTAAGTATAGCCAAAAATGCTATAGTAAATAAGCAAAAAATGATATAAGCTATATCGCGTATTATATTCAAAAATCCCATTTTATCCTCTCTTTTTTCATTAATATAATTAATTGAAATTTAATGTATAAAATATTTTATTGTATCTTCTATTGTAAGTAGAATTTGTCTTTTATTGTTTTTTAACATATTTCGATTAATCAAACATTACTATAGTGGATTGTTTATTTTCATATATTATGGCGCCCTATCTTTCTTTATTTAAAAAAGAAAAAAAAGATCATTGAATTTCTTGAAAAGAGAATATATAGACGCCGCGGCCGGGACTCGAACCCGGGAGGCGCGTATGCGCCAGCGGGTTAGCTTCGGGGCCTTGTATGGGCAAACCCGCCGCCCTGGCCAGCTAGGCGACCGCGGCTAAGATTAATATCATAGTTTAATTTATTAATTTTTCCGCATGACTCTAATGCTAGTAATATCTAGGACTGGTAAGGAGAGACGAGTGGTTGTTGATTTAGAGGATGCTCTTTTTCACTTGGATCCTGAAGTAAAGGCCTGGTTTACAGGTTTTCCTGGGGTTTTACTAGTTAAATTACGAGCCGAAGCTGATGATATTTTAGATGTTTTGAAGCGGTTTAGAGTAAAGGATGTTTTAAAGGTTAGGCCTTTTCTTAAGGTTTGGGATATATCTCGAATTAAAGATATCTGTATTCCTATTAGTGAAGTTATTGAAGCGGGTTCCTTAGGTGTTAGAGTTTATATTAGGGGTTATGGTTTGAGTAAGAGTTTTATTGAGAAGCTAGTTTTTTCGTGTTTGGAAAAATTGAAAGTGAAAATTAATTTTGCTTCGGGTAAAATTTTAGTAGTGGATGTTATTAGGGATATAGTCGGAATTTCTATAGTAGATAGGAGAAATGCTTGAAAGTAATGGATGATAAGTGCGAAGGTATAGTTTATAGAGACCCAGCTCTACTTCTCATCATTGCCGTCTCTAAGCTTTTTAATAGGTGATTTAATGACTTCTTTGATTACGTGAAAACGAAAGGGTTAAAGGTGTAATGAAAGTTCTACGTGAAAATAGGTTTAGGCATTATGCCGAAAGCCTGACCTTGAATATTCCAGAAGACAGAAATAATAGCCCTTGATTTTTACTGGAAATATTTTAGGTTTACTTGAATACAAGAGCGGGTTTAGCTGGTATAGCCTGTTTCGCCTTCTTCTCCGTGCTGTTTTTTTCCTCTACAATTTCCACTTTTAGCCCAAATTCTTGAGACAAAAATTCGCATGCTTCTTCAAAAGTCCTTCTCTCCAGCTCGGGGTTTACAAGCATGTTAAGTAGTTTTTGATTTTTCAGGAAGTATAGGGCTACGCGAGATACGTCTTTCTTACTTATACCATCTCCATAATCCATTCTTATAACTTCTCTGATTGCGTCTCTTAAAGGCATTCCTTCTTCGATTTTCGCGGCAATGTTTTTAGCTAGCTGGTATTTCCACGAGTCAGCTAGGATTATAATCATTTTTTCCGGTCTTTTTTTGATTATTTTTAGTACATTTTTAGCATCTTCCATCAATTCTTTCAGTATTTCTTCGGCTTTCTCGATTTCAGGCTTTATCTTGTTCTCATCGATTCTAGGCCATTCAGCTACGCTTATAAAACCTTCTTTTCCTATACTGCTCCATATTTCTTCGCAGATGTGAGGAGTAAATGGAGCCAGAAGTAGTGTCTGTATTTCTATGAACTTCTTTAATACTTCTTTGTTTGGGTTTCCTCCACATCGTTTAAGATACCATTTGAATTCATTTTGTAGATTGAAAAATCCCTTGACAAGTGCTGATTTGAAATTAGTTTGCTCCATTAGTTCGTCTACTTCCCTTATAGTTCGATTTAAAATGCTTTCAAACCACTCATCTACCTCATTTTTCGATTCTCTACCTTTTCCATAGTTTTTCACTGCGAACGAATACCATTCATAGAGTAGATCGACCGCCCTATCGGCTAGTTCGGGCTCGAAATTTGCGTCATCTAATCCGGCGTCACCTGCGTATGCTTCGGCAAATCTAGTGGCGTCGGCTCCCCACCAGTCGAGAGCCTGTCTAAGCATTATGAAATTTCCTAAACTTTTGCTCATTTTTCTTCCTCCGACCATTATCCATCCGTTAATTCCTATTCCTTTGGGCCAATGTTCTCTGGGAAAGAGTGCCACGTGGTGCATTATGAAGAATACTAGATGATTAGGCATCAAATCCTTTCCCGAGATTCTTAAGTCGACGGGATACCAGTAGAGAAACTCTCTTCTCATATCTTCGAGCAACTCTTTTTTGATTCCCATTTTCCTTGAAATTCGCTCTGGATCTCCTATACCGTAGAATATATAGTCAAAGAAACTGTCATCTATTTTGTTCCAGTCTATACCATACTTTTTTGGATGTTGTAGGTATTTAGAAATAGTGTAGTAAGCCATGTATATTGTAGAATCGCTTAAAGATTCTAAGACCCAATCTTTATCCCATGGAAGCGGAGTCCCTAGCTCTCCTTTATGCGCACACGCCCAATCTTCGTACCAGTCTACTTGCTTATGGAAAAACTCCCTAACATTTTCGGGTAAAAACTTCATAGAATCTATACATTTATGAGCCTTTTTCTTCCATTCTGGATCGCTGTATTTAAGGAACCACTGATCTTCAACTATCTTGACATGAGTGCGAGAGCCACATCTACAGTATACTTCCCTTGGGAGCGTCCAGTGAACTATGGCTATGCCATTCTTCACCATATGCTCTATAAGCTCTTTCTTTACCTCGTAAACCTTTTTTCCGGCCCAAGGTCCATATATGGGTTTTAATATTCCTTGATGGTACTCTTTTGTATAGATTTCCTTAGTTGCTTTATCGAGTTTATCAAAATCTTTTTGATTAGAAATTCTCATCTTTTCCACAATTTCAATTGCAGGATAATCTCCAAAGCCTTCGAGTTTAATCAAGCTCACTGGTTTAATAGACTCGACTATAGAAGGATTCACCTTATATTTGTCTAAGACTGAGGGATTCTCCCTTAAATCTTTAAGAGCTACATAGTCATATGGGGCATGTGCAGGGACCGACATCACGACTCCGGTACCCAGTTTGGGGTCTACGAAGCTTGCTGGTAAAACTGGTACTAGTTTTCTCGTAATCGGATTTAAAGCCATGCGGCCGATAAACTTCTTTCCCTTAATCGTTTCTTTCACGCTTACTTTATGATACTGATCTCTTAATTCTTCAATTATAAAGGGAGATAAGATCCACAATTCTCCATCTACTTCTGCTAACACATATTCTTCATCAGGATTAATCCAGATATTCACGGCACCATAAACAGTTTCCGGCCGGTAAGTTGTACAAGGATAGATTACTCCATCCTCGCCTTTAAATTTAATTATAACTACTTGCTCTGGTCCTATTCCAACATACTCGTCAGGCCTATCGTGGTCGCCTACCACTTTCAATTCCTTGGGACACCAGACTACAGGATGCTTTCCTTTCACTAGCAAGTTCTTACTCTTTAACTTTCGATACTGCCATTCTATGAACTTGCTGTAGGGAGGGTTTAGAAAAGTAGTATGGAATTCTCGTCTCCAATCTATAGATAATCCATACCGCTGAAAATCTTCTCGCCATGCTTTCACAAAGAACTTTACCCAATACTCGGGTTTTTCAAATTTTGGTATGTCCTCCTCTTTGATACCCATCATTTTAAGAGTATGGAGTATTTTAGGATCTCTTTCCCTAACTCGTAAAGCTGAAGCTACAATAGGGCCTCCCGTGGCGTGCCATCCTTGGGGGAAAAGAACGTTAAAACCTTTCATCCTTTTGTATCTGGCAACAATATCGACTCTTAAAACTGTATACGCAGAACCTAAGTGAGGATAAGCGTTAACGTACGGATATGGGAATGTTATGAAAAACTTTGGCTTGTGTGAAGGATCTACTTCGAAAAGTTTTGCTTCGTGCCATTTTTTCTGCCATTTGGACTCTATCTTCTTTAAGAAATTAAGGCGTTCGACGTTTACGCTTCGTTTAGCAAAAGTGCATCACCACAGTTGTTGTCTGTTGATGAGAGATTTAAATTTTTCTCAGTAATACGATTCTAGCGGGACGAGTAGGTGCCTTAAGGAAATAAGCCTTTTGATGCCTCTTATCGAGGCTATAAGGCTTAGCACTCTTTTTCCTAATCCTTTTGCTATTAATAGCTCTGCACAGTAGTTTCCATCGATATGCATATGAAGATTTCCTATAACAATATCATTGTATTCATGTCTTATTTTTGCAATTCTCCTTTCTATATATCCTTCATTAAAATCGTATATCACCATAATGGCAGTCAGTACAACTCGTTTCTTAAACTCTGAAAACTCGTATTCAGTTATTAATCTCCTTATAGCATCGCGTATTGCTTCTGACCTGTTTGAATAGCCTAGTTGGTCTATTAATTTATTGAGCTTCTCTAACAGTTTGACGTCGAGTGAGAAACTGATGACTAGCGAGTCCATCATTATTAAAATACTATTATATTTTTAATAAACTTTATGATACTTACTCATAGATGATAACAGTAAATTTAATATAGATATTCGATGCTTAAACACTATGTCGACGACTCGGAGTATTTTTCATACTGTGGAACTCGTATTGCAGTATTATTAAATGCTAAAGGTGAAGATATGGACTATATACAAG
>QMRG01000043.1 GCA_003649235.1 Thermoprotei archaeon
AAGTGGTTTCTGCCCGTAGTAATGCTTCCTCCCGAATGGGAGGATAAAGTAGAGGAGATTTTTAGAGATATGAGAGTCGCGATAGATGAATTAGATGCTTATATAGTAGGTGGACATACAGAGTTTACGCCTGGCTTAAATAGGCCTATAATCTCGATGACGGCTATAGGCGAGGTAGAAAAGTCAAAGTATATAGTTACTGGGAATTGCAGGCCGGGAGATGACATAATATTAACAAAGGGAGTCGCTATAGAAGGGACCTCGATAATAGCTAATGAACTATACGAGTATTTAAAGAGAAAGATCGACGAGAAAATACTGGTAAAAGCTAGAAGTCTCTCAAAGCAGATAAGTGTAGTAAGGGAGGCTCTCTTAGCAGTTGAAAGCGGAGAAGTTCACGCAATGCATGATCCTACAGAAGGAGGAATAGCTAACGGTCTTTTAGAACTAGCTCTAGCATCTGGGCATGGCTTCATTGTATATGAAAAAAGTATGAACATACTGCCGGAAACAGAGATTGTGTTAAGTTGTGTAGGTGCCGACCCTCTAACAACTATTAGCTCTGGAAGTCTATTGATAGTATCTCCTCCAAGCTCGACAGAGAAAATATTAGATAGGCTAAGGAATGAGGGGATAAATGCTACTAAAATAGGAAAGATAGTGGAAGACCCCGCTACAAGAATAATCATTAGAAAAAATGGCGAAGAAATGCAAGTATCGGAAGAAAATATTAGCGAAGATTTGTGGAAGGTTTTAGGTAAGATATTAAAAAAGTAGTATCCGGATTCTGTAACAAGGTTTACTTAAGAAGTTCTATTATTTTCTTTAACATCTCGGCTAACGCCGTAGGATCAGTGGCGGTTATGAGATTATGGTCGACTTCTACTTTCTTTCCTGTATAATGAGCCCCGGCGTTTATTAAATCATCTTTTATAGCGAAAAAGCCGGTTACTCTCTTGCCTTTGACAAGTCCTGCCGATATTAAAACCCAAGGACCGTGGCATATAGCGCTTACTAACTTACCGCTTTCATACATTTTCTTAACAAATTCTAAAATCTTATCGTATCGTCTAAGTCTGTCAGGAGCATAGCCACCTGGTATATAAACTGCATCATATTCTTCAGGTTTTACTTCATCGATACTTTTATCGGCTTTCATAGAATAGCCTGACTTTCCGTGAAATACTCCTTTTTTAGGTCCTATAAGGTCTACTTTAAAACCAGCTTCAATAAACCTGTAGTAGGGGTATATTAATTCTCTCTCGTCGAAATAGTCTTCTATTAGAATGTCTACTTTCTTCAAATTGCAACCCCAAGGTTACACTCTTATAATCCGTATAATATCTGTTGTGCCCTCTTTAAGTCCTGCAGTCGCTATTGCCAAATCACCGTATGATAATTCACCTTGCTTCCTTAACTTTTCGACCATGTCTTCTAATGGTATTCCTTCGCTCTCTCCTATGTAGAGGTAGGCTTTAAGACCCCATAATATACCTAGTTGTCTAACTACTTTTACATTAGGACTAAAAACGTATACATCGCTTTTCGGCCTATAACGCGATAACCTCCTTGCGGTGTTTCCTCTTCGACTAAACGCGATAATCTTCGCCTGCAAAAGATCAGATAAAATAACTACTCCTCTGGCGAATTTATCGTATATTTGTTCTCCTATCATTTCTATCTTAACCGGTTTTTTCTCTTCGGCTTTGCCTATTATCTTCCTTAACCATACCACACTCTCTACAGGATATTTTCCAACTGCTGTTTCTTCAGCTAGTAACATGGCGTCTACACCCTCTCTCACTGCGTTTATCACGTCTAAAACCTCAGGCCTGCTGGGCAGTGGGTTGTTAACCATTGATTCCATTATTTGAGTCGCGAGTATAACCGGTTTGCCGTAGGCCCTTGATACTCTAACTATTTCATCCTGTATTTCCGGTATTTCTTCAAGTTCAAAATATATTGCCAAGTCTCCTCGGGCTACGAGAACGGCATCACTAATTTCCACTATTTCTTTTAGATTTTCAACTGCGCTTTTAGTTTCTATTTTAGCTATTATTTTTATATGATCTGCTCCTTTTCTTCTCAGAATCCCCTTAAGAGTCTCTATGTCTCCCTTGTCGCGAACAAAGGAAAGACCTATATAGTCTAATTCTTGTTCAATGCTGAGCTCTATATCCTCCATGTCTTTCTCAGTTATCGTGGGTAAAGGCAAGTCTTTTCCTTTGATAGCAAAGGTTTTCCTCTTACGGACTATCCCTTCTGTAAGAACTGTACATCTTATCCTATCTCCTTCTATAACGTCGGCTCTAAGCCTAATCTTTCCTCCTTCAATTAAGAGTATATCTCCCTCAGAAATTTCGGCATAAACTCTCGCGTCAGGAAGTGGTATCTCTTTAAACTTAGCGCTACCTTTACTTTGATTAACAATATATACAGTTTCTCCTTTAGAAATTTCAAAATCTTCTATTTCACCTAGCCTCACTACTGGACCTTGAAGATCTCCTATGATAGGAATGTATATGCCTTTCTTCTCTAACTTTCTTATAATCTTGAGAGAGTTCAGAATTTCCTTTCTATTCGCATGTGAGAAATTTATCCTAAAACCGTTAACTCCCTCCTTAACCAGACGTAAGATCTTCTCTTCATCCCAGCAAGCTGGTCCTAAAGTTGCTATTATCTTAGTTTTTCTCATCTACTCACCTATCCAGGTTTAAAATAATAGACCCAAATTTTATCGTCTAAGCCTATATCGCCTCTAGTCTCAACTAATAGATCAGACTTATAATAATCCGTTCCTGCACGAGTTTTAGCAGTGAGTATAGCTTCTTGAATACTCTTCTTTTCAATAAACAGGCTTCTTAATAGTTCGGCTCCAATCTTAACGTCTACGATAAACCCTGCATTATATAGGATTTTGATAATCTCGAAAATTCCTTTTTTATTGATAAAGTTGGATCCTAAAGAATCAACTATAATTGCTCTTGGCCTTTTTCTAGTTATTTCTCCCGAGTCTGAGGTAGGAGTATAGAACATGCTCAATATAGTTATGACTAGGAGAAAAGCTAGAAAACCTGCTAATACTATAGTGAAGATATCTAACTTTCTAATCATTTCAATGATTAGAATGGGAAATAGTATCTTTTATATATTCACTGTAATACAATTTTTATATCGGCGGCTAAACAACCCTTGCCCTTTTCGTAGACAAATACTGGGTTTAAATCTATATCTGCTATCTCAGGAAAATCATTTGCTAGCCTTGCTATTCTTAACATTATTTCAACTATTTTATCGATATCCGCCTCCGGCATTCCTCTAAAACCTTTCAAGAGACTATACGCCTTAGTCTCTTTTATCATTTCATAGGCATCTTCTACTGTGAGTGGGACTGCTCTAAAGGATACGTCTTTTATCAATTCGACGAGTATTCCTCCCGATCCAAACATCAACATGGGACCGAATATGGGATCTCTATGCATGCCTATTATAACTTCTCTGCTTGGAGGGGCCATTTTTCTAACTACAATGCCTCTGATATCCGCGTGTGGAGCCTTCTCAGATACGTTGTTAATTATCTCTCTAAACGCTTTAACAACTTCTTCAGCATTTTCTATTCCTACTTTAACTCCTCCAACTTCTGTCTTGTGTAGAATATCAGGAGATTCTATAGACAAAACAAGAGGGTAGCCTATCCGCTCCGCTATTTTAACGGCTTCTTCTTCGTTTTTAGCCAATCCTTGTTCGGGAACAGGTATTCCATAAGCTTTGACTATTGCAGCGCTTTCATATGGTGTTAGAATCTTCCTGCCTTCTTCTTTAGCGACTTTTAAAACTCTCTGCGCTTTTTCAATATTTACTGCGAAAATAGGTGGTACGGTTTCCTTTCTCCGAGTAAAATCGCGATACTTATAGAGCATCGATAAAGCTACTATAGCCCTTTCGGGAGATTCATAACATGGTATTCCTTCTGCCGTTAATCTTTCACATTCTTCATAACACTCTTCCCCTCCTATAAAAGACGCTATGACAGGTTTTTCTCTACCAGTACTCTTTACAGCTTCTAGTATGGCGTCGCCTATTTCTCTCGGTTCTGTCTGAGCCGTGTGGCAGTATATCACAACTACCGAGTGAACACGAGGATCTGCAAGTAACACTTCTAGCGAACCTCTATACCACTCCTTTGTAGCCATGCCTGTGAGGTCTATTGGATTGAACACGCTGCCAAAAGGCGGCATGAACTCCTTTAATTTCTCCGCCAGATCCTCGGGTATATCCATCAATTTCAATCCTCTAAGCTCTGCTTCATCTGTAGCCATTACGCCAGCGCCTCCTCCGTTAGTAAGAATTATCACGTTATCTCCCTCGGGTAAAGGTAGGCTTGAAAAAGCTATTGCCCAATCGAATAAGTCTGGGAAAGTAGGGGCTCGTATAACTCCTGCTTGTTTAAATACAGCTTCATAAGCTATGTCAGATCCTGCGAGCGATCCAGTATGAGATTTTATAGCGGCGACCGTTCTCTCAGCTTTTCCGGCTTTCAGCATTATTATCGGCTTTTTCTTTGAAACTTTCCTAGCTATTTGCAGAAATTCTCTCCCTCGAGTTATCCCTTCAAGGTATAAAGTTATGACCTTGGTGTAAGGGTCTTCTCCGAAAAATTCTATTAAGTCAACTTCATCTATGTCTGCTTTGTTGCCTATACTGACTAGATCGGAGAGACCTATACGTTTAAGCTTGGTCCAACCCACTAAAGCTATGCCTAGCGCTCCGCTCTGAGTTATAAACGCTATATCCCCTCTATAAGGCAGGTCTTGGCAGAAGCTGGCGTTCATGCTTTTTATAGTGTCACATACACCTACGACATTCGGCCCTAAAAGCCTCATATCGCCTTTTCTAGCTATTTCGACTAGCTTTCTCTCTTCTTCTACTCTACCTATCTCTTTGAATCCTGAAGAGATGACTGTTACAGCTTTTACTCCCTTTTCTACACACTCTTGTAGAACTTTGGGAACTATTCTAGCTGGTACAACAATAACTGCCATATCCACTGGGTATGGTACATCTTTTACTGATGGATAACACTTAAGCCCGAGAATATATTCAGCATGTGGGTTAATGGGATATATCCGGTTTTTGGGGAAACCTCCTTTTAACAAGTTTTTTAGTACTTGATGCCCTATCTTATGCGGTTCCCTAGACGCCCCTATTACCGCTACTGAACTCGGTCTTAGGAGGTACTTTAATTGTTCGTAGACATCATTCATAATATTTCCCTATAGCAGAAGTAGTACTTTCTATAAATAGATAACTTCAAACTTGTAGGGGCCTAATTTATCTCATGTACTTGTTGAGAAGACTTTTTTCCTCTAAAAAGTCGAGCCAATCCACCTGTCCAGGTCTATAATCTTTCCTCTCTTTTATAATGTAGAGAACTTCATTAACTACTTTTTCTAAATCTTTGCCTGTAGTATCCAACTCAAATACTTTCTCCTTTCCGAAATTTGCTATGGCGTCTATGAGACAAGAATCCAGTATTTCACTTTGAACATTAACTAAGATTTTTTCCTCACTATAACCCCTTTCTTTCAATCTCTTCTCCAACTCTAAGGGATTCAATCTAAGAACTATAGCTAGCTCGACATACTCTGCCGGTATTACATCTACCACGTGTCCTTCGATAAGTATCAATTCTTCGGGTTTACACTCTTCCTCTAAGGCTTTCTTCATCTTTTCAGGTTCTATATCGTAACTGCCTAAGTGTTCGATATAACGGCTTACGAGGTTTTTCCTCAAGGCGAACTCACTCAAGCCGATTACTCGACATTTAAGCCTCTCCGCTACTTTTCTAGCTACAGAAGTCTTGCCAGTTCCGGGAGTCCCTGTGACTACTATTATCTTACACATGTTTTCATCAAACATAGCTTTGTTCAATATTTATACTTGTACCTTGAGATATCTAGGTATTATTTTCAATTTATTCTAGCGATAATACTTAACTAGCTATTCTCTTAATATATATCTAGAATGAAGCTTTCAGGAGTAGCTAAGCTACCGCTACACGGCGGAAGAGTGCCTAGATGGTTATTCAATAGAATGGTTAAGCTAGCAGAGGCTATAGTTAGAGTAATGGTACTGGAATACGGTAGGCGTGAATTTATTAGAAGACTTTCAGATCCCTTCTGGTTCCAGGCTTTCGGCAACGTGCTTGGATTTGACTGGCATAGTTCGGGAGTTACAACTGTTGTAACTGGAGTTTTAAAGGAGGCTATAAATCCTCAAGAATTTGGAATAGCTGTTTGCGGCGGCAAAGGTAAAGCTTCTCTGAAAACTTTAGATGAGATCACTCATTTGGCGAATGTTATGAATTTCTCCTCGAGCAGAATTGAAGAATTTAAACGTGCAAGTAGGTTAGCTGCAAAAGTGGATAACGCCGCTTTACAAGATGGCTATAGCTTATACCACCACGTTTTCATAGTTTCCGAAGACGGCTATTGGACTATAGTTCAGCAAGGGCTTAACGTTGAAGATAGGAGTGCTAGACGTTACCACTGGTTAGGCGAGGAAGTTTTAAGTTTTGTAGAAGAACCTCATAAATCCATTGTTGGAGATAAAAAGCTTAACCATGTCTTAAACATGGTGGCAAGAGAGAGTAGAGAGGCTAGGAAGATCTCTGTAGATCTAGTTAGGGAAAATCCATCTAAACTAGCTTCTGTTTTCGCTAGGTTAAACGGTTTTCTAACATTAGATAAGTGGATAGAAAGAGAGAAAATGTTTGAGATGAAAATTACCAAGTATTTGGAAATGCCATGGAGAGTAAACTGGAGGATTTTAAAAAAGATTTATGAGATACAACCTAGAAACTATGAGGAATTATTGCAAATTAGAGGAGTGGGACCAGCGACGATAAGAGGTTTAGCCTTTATAGCCGATTTGATTTATGGTGAGGAGCCCAGCTGGCAGGACCCTGTAAAATATTCATTCGCCTTTGGCGGTAAAGATGGGGTTCCTTATCCTATCAATAAAAAAGCTATGGACGAGGCTATAGCTACTTTAAGGGAAACTATCGAGCTAGCTGAAATTGGATATAAGCAGAGACTAGAAGCTTTAAAAAGACTAAGAATTTTTATTGGAGATAAGTAATGCCGCCTTTCGAGCTATCTCTAGCGCTAGTCTACGCGACCTCGTTTTCACAAACACTTCCGCCCCTACGTATTCTGCGATCGTTTTCTCGAACAGATATGATTTCTGCTCTCTAAGAGCATTAAACACGTCCACTGGAATAATCACTAGAAAGTATCCGTCCGGAGTCTTCTTGAAACCAAATTTAACCCTACTCGTCATATTCCGCTATTAACGTTACTACTTTATGAGCCCCTACTTCAATTTCCATTTTTCCATTAGATATTTCGATTTCTTCAATTTTCTTCTCATTCATTTTAGACCAGTATACCTTCTTAGGATTAAATGCGTATTTAACAGTTCCCTTGACAGTTTTACCAGTAACATTATAGAATCTTATGGCAATTCCTTTTCCATCTTCGGTAGGCTTAAGCGCTGAGATTAAAAGCTCAGTTGGTTCCACCAAGAAGAAGCTAAGATTAGAAGGCATTTTTGCAGTATATTGTCTAAACGCCGTACCGAGTAAAGGCGTCGTATACTCCTGTGCATACTTATAAACCTCTCCCCTTTCCCAGTCTCCATCATGGAGGTATAAAGCATATTCAAAGGTTAAGCGGCGTTTACATTGGGCATCGGAAACGGCTATATCGGGTCCGGCTCCTCCTTTCCTTGTTTTTAGATCGGATTTGGATAACCAACCTACCGCTCTGAGCAGGGTTAAAAGTATCGACACCTGCCCGTTTTCTATTACAGTTTCGTATTCATGCAATCCTTTAGTGAACAATGCTACTCCTCCATTTTCATCGCTCACATCTACCCATGATATCATTGGATGAGTTCTCGGAGGCTCTTCCATCCATCCTTCTCCACTAGATATCGGTTGGTGTGGGCGTTTTATTACGTAGAAATGAGTATCTGCATAAGCGTATTCTGTCTTCCTACCAGTTGGAATCTTAACTCTTAACCTGTGGTCTTCACTATTATTCTCAACTATTACTCTAAATTTAATAAGTCTAGATCTAGGCTCGAGCCATACTTCAACTTCAATAGGATTTGATACGGAGTCTACGCTCCTCCATTCTCCGACTAGTCGAGCGGGGAGAACGAAGTCTAGTTTAATATTCAATACTGCCCTATATGTATCCAGGAAGACTTTAACTTCTGCTTTATATTTATCGCTTGAAACAAGCAGATCCCCCCTAGGCGGAGAATAATTGTACTCGTCTCCAGCATCTCCTTCATCTAGGAAAACATTAACATTTTCTAGTATTATTCCCCTCTCCTTATCTATTATCTTTAACACTCCTCCCTTCTCGGCGTCAGCTTCTACTCTGTAATACTCGTTCTCTATGGCATTATCTTCTACTTTTACACTTTCCACTTCAACTTTACCTTTTTTAATAGAGAATACTCGATAGCCGATAGGTGGGATTCTGTCGCATAGTAAGAATATTCGTTTAATCTCTCCAATATCGAGCCTTGGATCTTTTAGAATTTTTACTGGATAACTTCTTCCTTCATCATCAACTGCTAAATATTCTCCATCGGGGAGTTCGATATACGTGGAAACTAATCCTCCTCTCTCCCAGTTTAACGGATTAAAGACGAAAAGATGCGCCTCACAGTCTTTAACTGGTGGTGTTGTGAAATAGGCTATTTCTTTCGATAATTTAAAGACGTAGTTACTCGCTATTCCAATTACCTTTTCGAATCTAACTTCGTTCTCTCTATGAACTGGATCAGTTCCACTACCATAAATGCTATCATGGAAGTGGTTTTTTAACAATAACTTCCACGCGTAGTCTAGGATTTTAAGGTTTGAGTCAAGTTTTAACATTTTAGCTATAGAAGCTAAAGGCTCCGCATATTTTTCTAGCATTAACTGTGCTTTATAGTTTAATTGTTTTAAGTATACTCGGTTAGAGTAGACGCCAACCAACAGGTGGGAATATCGTGCTCCTCTCAACTCTCCCTTATAAATCTTGAAATTTTCTACATATTCTCTTATTAGCTTAAGATATTCTTCCAAACTTCCGTGCTTAAACTCTACTTCTGGAAGTTTTTCTTTTAAATAATCGATAATGGTCACAATTGATGTTTGAATAGGCGTATGGTCGCTTCCATTCATTAACAACAAGTAAGGAGTACGAGCATATTTCGACAAATAATCTATTAATTCCTTAACATATTCGAGAGCCCAATCCAAATCTAGGACCTTTTCTTCTTCATCATACTTTTTGTAAAGAGCGGTTATCCATTCTACTGGACTATTCCAAATCTCTATACCTGGTGCGAGAATAGGAAGCCCGAGCTTAGCTATATTATGATAGCCAGCGACTAAGTGTACTGCTATAATCCTACTGCCATCAGGCGCCTCCCAGATAAACTCACTTCCAAGATCTTCTCCTTCATCTCCCACTCCACGTTTAAAGACTATATTATCGAGGTCAAATTGTAAGAGTATCTGCGGCAGTTGAGCCGTATGACCGAAGGTATCTGGTAGGTAGCCCACCATCATACATTTTCCATAAGACTCAGCGGTCTTCATACCCTTTAGGAGATTTCGTACTAAAGATTCTGCACTTACAAGGAATTCATCAGGTTGGGTATACCAGGGACCTATCGCCAATTTACCCTTTTTAACAAGCTCTTCTATTTTATTCCGTTTTTCGGGATAGTAGTTGAGAAAATCTTCTAGTAAAACTATTTGCCCGTCTAGGAGAAAGCTATGAAATTTAGGGTTCTCCTCTAATACTTTTAAAACCTTATTAAAACTATCTAGAAACCATAGGCGGAATTCTTCAGAAGTCAAGTACCATTCTCTGTCCCAGTGAGTATGGGAGACTATTATACATTTCAAATTACCACGCCTCACTTTAGACAAAACATACGTTCATACTCTGACATTTAAATTCTCCGCACACACTGAAATACTGAAAAGATTTAATATCGACATAAGACGAAGGATTATTCAACTGGTGGTGAAAATGGAAGAGAACATTCTCGTCAAACTCGCTAAAATAGGTTCTCTAGTAGATCCTTACATGGAGAAATACTTGAAATCTAATTGTAGCAAAGAATTCGAGGAGATAGCGCTTTATCAGGTTAAAGTCGGAGGGAAAAGGGTAAGGCCAGCTCTGGTAATTTTGAGCACTCAAGCTGTAGGAGGAAAAATAGAAGACGCCCTACCAATAGCCGCTGCCGTGGAACTGATTCATAATTATTCTCTAATTTTAGACGATATAATAGATAGAGGAGAGATAAGGCGAGGAGAGCCTACAGTATGGAAAAAATACGGCTTAAGTATGGCTATCTTAGCCGCTGTCCATTATAGAGAAGCTATAGCCGAGGCAATAAACGATTCTAAACACCCATTGAAACTCCACGATTTACTAGTGAAGACCATAAAGACTTTAGTCGAAGGTGAACGTCTCGACATCCTATTTGAGCAAACAGGCCGATTTAATGAACCATATGTTGTAGAGAATCGGCGAAAGGTAGTAACCCTCGACGAATACTTTAAAATGGTTTATGCCAAGACTGGCGCACTTATAGAAGCTTCATGCCGAGCAGGAGGAATAGTTGCCGATGCTACCTCTGATGTAATAAATGCCCTTGGAACTTATGGCAGAAATATAGGAATAGCTTTTCAGATAGCCGACGATATAATAGATATTTTCGGGAAAGAAGAAAAAACAGGCAAAGCTCAAGGAAAAGATATAATAGAGCATAAAATGGGTAATATAGTAATACTCTTATCCTTGGATGAACTAAAAAGCGGCGATAAGGAATTCCTATTATCTCTACTAAAGAAAGAGCCTATCTCCGGGGAAGAATTAAAGAAGGCAATCGAATTAATAGCTAATACTTCTGCGAGAGATAGAGCATATGAAATCGGTGAGAAATACTTAACCGAAGCTCTTCGAATGTTAGAAAAACTTCCTGAAAACGATGCCCGCAAGGACTTAGAAGAATTAGCTAAGTTTATACTATATAGGATGTTTTAACCTCTCTATATCGTTTTATTTACGTAATGGTGTCGATATTGAAGCTAGTAGTGGTAAAATTGGGAGGTTCAGCTATAACAGATAAAAATAAAAGATATACACCGAGATACGATGTTATTGAAAACATAGCTTATGATGTAAAGAAATTGAGTGAAAAATTTCAATTAATTCTCATTCATGGAGGAGGCAGTTTCGGACATCCAGTCGCTAAAGAATACGAGATACATAAAGGATTTTTCTCTAAAAAACAAATCTTGGGATATAGCAAAGTAAGATACTACATGACCATGCTAAATCAAATAGTTCTCGAAAAAATGATAGAAGCTGGTGTTCCAGCAGTGACTCTACATACATCAAATATAGCTATAGCCAAAAACGGCGAAATATTTTCCATGGATGCCGATAAAATTTTAAAGTACCTTAATTTAGGCATGGTGCCGATCCTTTATGGAGACGCTATACTCGATCTGAACAAGGGATTCTGTATAATTTCAGGAGACCAAATAGCTTCCTATTTAGCTCTAAAGTTAAGGCCTTGGAAGGTAGTATTAGGTACGGACGTAGATGGAATATACTCAAAGGATCCCAAAAAACATCCTCAAGCTAAGCTTATCCAGGTATTCTCAATATCAGAAATAGAAAAAATTAGGACTGAAAAACTGGAGATTGACGTGACAGGAGGGATTTTAGCTAAAATACTAGAGATGGAAAAGGTAGTTGAGACAGGCATACCTGTAATAATAGGCAATATAACAATAAAAAATGGATTGTTGAAACTAGTAAAAGAGGAAACACCTAAATATACGAAAATAATAGTGTAGA